>DASWIS010000007.1 GCA_036397555.1 Candidatus Zixiibacteriota bacterium
CCATCGTGCAGTGGATCGAGGGCTGGTACAACCGCGAACGCATGCACACCAGCCTGGACGATCTCAGTCCGGTTGAATTTGAGGAACGCTTGTTGCTGGAATCTATCTAAACGAGTGTCAACGAAAACGGGGGATCATCAGATGCTTTCTGTACAGCACAAAGTACACCCAAGATGAGGAGGTGGTGAAGGACAAGTTGCTAGGGCGGTTTCTGTGGGATGAGCAGTGCACAGTATACGAAATCGTCCCTGAGTACACGATAAACTTGCCAAATACCAATACTCCAGCGATTGCATACTTTTATCCTTGGACTTCCCACGGTACGTCCGGTTTGGAGACTGACTTTCTCGTTTGCGACTGCCCCAACTTGGGCGACCCGGCCATGAATGGCCCCATCGTGAACGTCTTCGACATAGTACAGGCGGTCAACGTGGCTTTTAGAGCTGGCTCGCCGACGCACGATCTTCAATGTTTTGCCCGAACGGATGTTGACTGCAGTGGCATAACGAACGTGTTCGACGTCTATCGTTTTGTGGAAGTCGCTTTTAGAGGTGGGAACAAGGATCTTCTGTTTTGTAGCCCCTGCGAGTGACCCAAGACAGGTCAGCATCACAGGGAGGGAGGGAGCATGAGACAATCTATGCTACTGGTCCTGCTAAGTGTTTGGTTAGCCAAGGCGGGCACGACTGCGGCAGGAGACGCGATTATCTGCGACTCAAGGCAAATTCCACTTGGAGCCAGTACCGCGGAGATTGGAGTCTGGGTAGAGAACGACATTGCACTTAATGCAATCATCATTCCTCTGGAATTCCGCAGTCTTGGAACGGAAGCTTACGTTGCGGATACGCTCTTTGTCGCAGTCCAAGGCAGGCTGACGAATTGGGGTGAAGAGGGCTCCGGGATAGTCGTGATCCAATACTTTCAAGATCGTGGGTATTTTGATTTCATGCACACCTGCGGCGAAGATGACGGCGTTTGGGAACCGGTTGCCGTCATCACCGAATTCGAGAGTCCCGATGCGGTAACCATCGTTGCACTTGGGATCGAACCCGCCACGCTCAGTCCCGGAGCGGACACAATGCCTTCGATCAGTATCAAGTTTGGAATCTTGAATGAAGTTGGAGCATTCCAGATTGACACAACCTGCACGCCGCCGGACAATCACTTGCTGTTTTATCAGTTCGCAGGAGGAGATGATAACGCCGTCACTCCTGCATTCAGCAAAGGAGAGATCGAAATCTGCTGCTCCTGCGACTGCCATGCCGATCCGTATTGCGACACGGTGTACAACGTCTTCGACGTCGTCAAGATCAGTCAGGTCGTCAACCAGGGCTACCCTGAGCCGGACGATCCGAATCCGTGCTGTCCGTATCACACGACAGATGTTGACTGCGACGATGACACCGACCAGACGGATTTGGACAAGATGGCGGCCGTCTGCTTTTACGCCGCCGACCCGGACACGACATTCTGCCATCCGTGTCAGTAATGGGCTGCGCGTTATTTGTCAGTTGACTCTTGGGCTCCCGAAATTTCTTGTCTTGTAGAGGTAGGTGCCGCGATCGGTGATGAGCCGGAATGCCCCTTGACGCCGCGTTGGGCTTGGGCGGAAGGCGGCGATGACCCATCACTCCACCATTCGATTATCTGCCAAGTGTCATGGGAGCTGCCGCGCATTCCAACAACTCGCGCTCAGACAAGCCCTTACCGGCGAAATCGCTTGACAGGGCGCTTTCAAAGTCGATAATGTCCGCCGCGCCCGGTCGCCTCTTCCCGACGACCGGGCGGATTGTCATTTCGGGACATTCTGCGACATGTCCGAATTTGCCGCCATCGCCGTTTTCCTGGTCCTCGGGGTCGGGTTTGTCCTGTTTAACTTCCTGCTGTCGAAGCTGATCCGTCCCAAAAACCCCAATCCGATCAAGCAGTCGACCTACGAATGCGGTGAGACGCCGGTCGGGCCGGCGTGGATTCAGTTCAATGTGCGGTTCTACATCTTCTGCCTGATCTTCGTGATTTTCGATGTCGAGATCGTCTTTCTGTTCCCGTGGGCACTCGTCTTCCAGTCGCTAGGGCTCTTTGCATTTGTCGAAATGGTGATCTTTGTCGGCATCCTGATGTTCGGCCTGCTCTACGCGTGGAAAAAGGGCCTGCTGCGCTGGTACTAAACGCGGACTGATCGGGACCCATGCTGGAACTCGACAAGTTGATCGGATTCGTCGGCGCGCAGATCGCTGCACTGGTGACAGCGCTCGGACTGGGACCGGATTGGGTGACGCTCGTGCAGTTGGTGGTCGCGGCGCTGACCCTGATCGGCTTCGCCTCAGTGATGGTGTTGGGGCTGGTGTACGCGGAACGCAAAGTCTCCGCGCACATCCAGATGCGCGTGGGGCCGATGCGCGTTGGCTGGCACGGGATCCTGCAGACATTGGCCGATGCCGTCAAGTTGCTCCAGAAAGAAGACATCACACCGTCGAATGTCGACCGCGCCATTTATTTTTGGGCGCCGATTGTGACGTTTGTAGCCGCCTTTGCGGTCTACGCGGTCATCCCCTTCGGCCGGGGACTGGTCGTCACCGATTTGAACATCGGCATACTCTATATCCTGGCGATCACAACATTCGGCGTCATCGGATTGCTGATGGCGGGATGGTCGTCGAACAACAAGTATTCACTGTTGGGCGGGTTCCGCTCGGCCGCGCAGGTGGTCTCCTACGAAGTGCCGATGGCGCTGGCGGTGATCGGCGTAGTGATGCTGACCCAGACGCTCTCGATGGTGCAGATCGTCGGGCAACAGGAGAAATTCTATCAGTGGTATGTGTGGCGTCAGCCGATCGGCTTTCTCATTTACTTTGTCGCCGCCACCGCCGAAGTCAATCGGACGCCGTTCGATCTGCCCGAGGCCGATTCGGAGTTGGTCGCCGGATTTGTCACCGAGTATTCCGGGATGAAGTTCGCGATGTTCTTCCTCGCGGAGTTTCTCAACATGTTCACGGTCGCGGCGATCGGCACGACGCTGTTCTTCGGCGGCTGGAACGGCCCCGTGTTGCCGTCGTGGATGTGGTTTCTGATCAAAACCCTCGCCGGGGTGTTCGTTTTGATGTGGATGCGCTGGACTTATCCGCGTCTGCGGGTCGACCAACTCATGGGATTCGCCTGGAAGTTTTTGCTGCCGCTGGCGATCCTCAACATTCTGATCACCGGGCTGTTCGTCGTGCTCTTTTAATCGGCCGATGGATACGATCACACTGGTCTTCTTCGCGCTGGCGCTGTTGATCATCACGAGCGCGCTGTTTGTGGTGACGTCGAAGAACATCTTCCACTCGGCGATCTTTCTGATTATGGCGCTCTTCGGCGCGGCGGGTATGTTCGTCATGCTGGAAGCGCCGTTTTTGGCGGCCGCGCAGGTGCTGATCTATGTCGGCGCCATTGCGATCCTGATGATCTTCGCGGTGATGCTGACTGCGCGCATCGCCGACGAATCGATCATTCACACCAATGAACAGGTGCCCGCCGGACTGGCGATTGCGCTGGGACTGCTGGCGGTCATCCTCTATGGACTGTGGAACACGCCGTTGACGATCCACGGCGGCACACCGCCGTCCGGCGGCGGTCACAAGTTGGGCGAGTTGTTCCTGACAACCTTCGTGCTGCCCTTTGAAGTCGTATCGGTGTTGCTGCTGGCGGCGCTGGTCGGCGCGTTGATCATCGCGCGGCGCGATCCCGGCGCGACACCGCGTCCGAACGATCAATCAGCGGAGCAGACCGGCGCATAGGACCGATCATGCATGTCGAAATCGGACTGAGTCACTACCTCGCGCTCTCGGCGATCGTCTTTTGCATCGGCGTGTTTGGAATGCTGACGCGCCGCAACGGAATCGGTGTGCTCATGTCGATTGAATTGATGTTCAATGCGGTCAATATCACGCTGGTCGCGTTCGCGCGGTATGTCACACCGGTGGAAATCACCGGGCAGGTGATCGCGGCGTTTACCATCGCGGTCGCCGCCGCCGAAGCGACCGTCGCGCTGGCGATCGTGCTGCTGATCTACCAGCACCATCGCGGAATCGATGTGGACCGGATCAACATCATGAAGTGGTAGGGATCGCCCCCCCTCTCCCTGTGGAAGAGGGCCGGGGTGAGGGAAACATAAAACAGACATAACATCATGCTCTCCCACGCCTGGATCATACCGCTTCTGCCGCTTTTGGCGATGGTGCTGATCATGTTCGTGACGCACCGAAACCGCACGATCTCCTCGGCGCTGTCGATCGCCGCGGTCGGCATCGGCTTTGTCTATTCGTGGATCATCGCCGTCGACATCTGGACATTCCCGGCGGTCCACCGCTTCAGTATCGAATGGCTCAATCTCGGGCCGTCGATGAACATCCCCCTGGGGATTCAGATCGATGGGCTGACGGCGATGATGCTGATCGTGGTGACGACCGTCTCGCTGATGGTCCAGATTTATTCGCTGGGTTACATGCACGGCGATCCGCGTTTCTCGCGATTCTACGCGTTCCTGTCGCTGTTTACGATGGCGATGACCACACTGGTACTGGCCGACAATTTTTTTCTGATGTTCGTCAGTTGGGAACTGGTCGGTCTGGCCTCATATCTGCTCATCGGCTATTACTTCGAAAAACAGTCCGCCGCCGACGCCGGAAAGAAGGCGTTCATCACGACCCGTCTGGGCGATCTGGGATTCATAGTCGGCCTGTTGATGCTGTACACCGCGTGCGGCACGCTGGCGTTCGACGGCGTCTTCGGAGCGGTGGAATCGGGCACACTCGGCGGTGGGTACCTGGCCGCGGCCGCGGTGTTTCTGTTCATGGGCGCAATCGGCAAGTCGGCCCAGGTGCCGTTGCATGTTTGGCTTCCGGATGCGATGGAGGGCCCGACCCCGGTCTCGGCGCTGATCCATGCCGCGACGATGGTGGTCGCCGGTGTTTATCTGGTCGCGCGTTCGATGACCATTTTCATGGCGGCCGAATCGGCGGCGATGCTGGTCGCCTGGATCGGCATCATCACCTCGGTCATGGCCGCCGGCATCGGTCTGGTGCAAAACGACATCAAGCGCGTGCTCGCCTATTCGACCGTGTCGCAACTCGGTTACATGATCATGGCGCTGGGATTGGGCGGCTTTACGGCGGGGACATTCCACCTGATGACGCACGCCTTCTTCAAGGCGCTGCTGTTTCTCGCCGCCGGTTCGGTCATCCACGCGGTGCACACCAATGACATTCGCGAGATGGGCGGACTCTTCCCCAAAATGAAAACGACGGCGACTACGTTTTTTATCGCCGCGTTTGCGATCGCGGGCATCTTCCCGCTCTCGGGTTTCTGGTCAAAGGATGAAATCGTCGCCGCAACGCTGGGCCATCCGATCTTCACCGCCCTGACGCTGTTGGTGGCATTCATGACCGCCTTTTACATGTTCCGTCTCTGCTTCCTTGTGTTTACCGGCAAGCCGCGCGACCAGCACAAGTTCGATCACGCGCACGAATCTCCCCGGTCGATGACGATGCCGCTGGTCTTCCTCGCGGTGCTATCGGTCATCTCGGGATGGATCGGACTGCCGTGGCTCACGCACGGTTTCTCATCGGTCGTCTATCACGGGCATCCGCACCACGCCGAGTTTCATCTGAACCTGGCGCTGATCGCCACCACGGCGGGGTTGGCCGGAATCGGACTGGCGTACCTGATGTATTACAGGCGTTCGCTCTCGCCGGAACGCATCGGCGCGGCGCTGCCGGGCGTGTATCGGACTCTGTTGAACAAATACTACGTCGATGAGGCATACGACGTCCTGTTCATCCGCCCCTACTACGCGATGTGCCGCGGATGGTTTTGGTTCGATCAGAACATCGTCGATGGTCTGGTCAATGGCACGGGAGCGTTCGCGCTGGGCTGGGGCCGTTTCCAACGGTGGTTCGACGAGACGTTTGTCGACGGCGCGGTTAACGGCATCGGACGCGTCACGCGCGGCTTCGGACTGGTGGTGCGTCATGTGCAGACCGGTCAGATGCAAAACTATGCCTTCATCATTTTTGCGGCGCTCGTGGTGATGTGGCTGCTGCGGTGAGTGAGCGACTGTTACGACGGGAGACCAAGCAATGTCCGGCATTCTATCGTGGATGATCTTCCTTCCCATCGCGGGCAGCGTCGCTGTCCTGCTGCTGCCGAAGGACAACCACAAGGCAATCCGGTGGACATCGGTCCTGTTCACTGCGATTCCGCTGCTGCTGTCGCTGATGCTGCTGTCGGCCTACGACAGCACGACCGCCGCCTTTCAGTTTCAGGAACAGGCGGCGTGGATCCCGGCGCTGAATGTCAACTATCACCTCGGAGTCGACGGGCTGGCGGTGCCGATGCTGTTTCTGACGGCGCTGCTGTCGTTTCTGTCGATCTTCATCTCGTTTAACATCGACAAACGCGTCAAAGAGTACTTCGCCTTCTTCATGCTGTTGGAGGCCGGTATGATGGGCGTCTTCTGCGCGCTCGATTTCTTCCTGTTCTATGTGTTCTGGGAAGTGATGCTGGTGCCGATGTATTTCCTGATCGGCATCTGGGGCGGACCGCGCAAAGAATACGCCGCCATCAAGTTTTTCCTCTACACGCTCTTCGGTTCGGTCTTCATGCTGGTGGCGATCCTGGCTTTGTATTTCACCTCGATGCCGCATTCGCTGTCGATCCTCGAACACATTCAGCGCGCGCCGCAGTTGGGACATGGATTCCAATTGTTTGCCTTCGTCTTTTTCTTCATCGCCTTTGCGATCAAGATCCCGACGCTGCCGTTTCATACCTGGCTCCCCGATGCGCATGTCGAGGCGCCGACCGCGGTCTCAGTCATTCTGGCCGGTGTGCTGCTGAAGATGGGAACGTACGCGCTGTTGCGCATCTCGTTTCCGATGTTCCCCCATGCGACCAGGTACTTCGCCTTCCCCATGGCCGTGCTCGGTGTCGCCGGCATCATCTATGGCGCCTTCGTCTGCATGGCGCAGAAGGATCTGAAGAAACTGGTCGCGTACTCATCGGTCTCGCACATGGGATACTGCCTGCTGGGCATGGCCGCGGTCGGCTCGGTCGCCGGGATTTCCGGGTGCATGTTCCAGATGGTCTCGCACGGACTGATCACCGGGGCGCTGTTTATGCTGGTCGGCGTGATCTACGACCGCACACACAACCGTGAGATCGACGCTTACGGCGGCATGTGGCTGAAGGTGCCCGTGTACACCGGCGTGATGATTCTCTTCGTGCTCGGATCGCTCGGACTGCCGGGACTGTCGGGGTTTGTCAGTGAGTTCATGGTATTCCTGGGCGCGTTCCCGTATTTCAGGACAACGGTCGCCATCGGCGTGATCGGCGTGCTGTTGACGGCGGTGTACTTCCTGCGCATGATCCAGAAGATGTTTTTGGGACCGATCGCCGGGCACAGCGAACAGTTGACCGAAATCAACGGACGCGAGCTCTTTGCGGTGATTCCGTTAGGCGTGTTGATGATCGCCATCGGCGTTTACCCGTCGCTGCTGAGCGATTACATCAAGGCCACGATCGAAAACCTGGTGCGGCTGATCGGGGCCTGAGAACAGTTTGTTCGAAACGCACATGAACAACGACGAAAGAGTCAGTGCTGTCCTTCTGAGGAGTTCCGTTCCGCCGAACGCGGGACGGGACGACGAAGAATCTGCTGTTGTCCCCCCATGCGGAAAGAAACAGATGCTGCGCTTCCCTCGGCTGCGCTCGGCACAAGTCGCCCGGGATGGCACAGTGGCCATGTGTGATTTCAGAGGGTAACGCGACCAGCCATGAGCTTCGACATCGCCGCCTTCTACGCCGACTGGGACATCATCCTCCCGGAGTCGTTCCTGTTGCTATGGGGCATGGCGATCATTTTTGCCGCCGTCTTGAAGAAGGGCGGCGACAACAATTCCGGCGCGTTCGCGGTCTGGACGATCATCGGCGTGCTGATCACCGCCGCCTGGGTGGCGTACACCGGCGACGGCGCCGCGTTCGGCGGCTCGCTGGTCTTCGACCGGCTCGCTGTGGTGTTCAAGGAAGTCGTGCTGCTGGCGTTGGTGTTGACCGTGGTGTCGTCGATCGACACGGTCGGACGCTTCCCCGCGCACCGCGGCGAATACTACGGCATGCTGCTGTTCTCGGCGGTCGGGATGATGTTGATGGTCTCGGCGACCGAACTCCTGCTGTTGTATCTCGCCATCGAGCTGTCGAGCATTTCGCTGATGGTCCTGGCGGCGTATCGCAAGACCAGCAGGCGCTCGGCCGAGGCGGGCCTGAAATATGTCATCTTAGGCGGCATTTCATCGGCGATTCTCTTATACGGTGTTGCTCTCCTCTATGGACTGACCGGCACGACCGAACTGGCCGCGATCAAGACATCGCTGGAGGACATCTACACACAGAATGCCGGCTTCCCCCCCGGCGTCTTTCTGGCGCTGATCTTTCTGTTGGCCGGATTCGGATTCAAACTGGCGCTGGCGCCGTTTCACATGTGGGCGCCCGATGTGTACGAGGGCGCGCCGACTCCGATCACGGCGTTTATCTCGGTGGCATCCAAAGCCGCGGCGGTGGCCGCGTTCATTCGCGTGTTCTTCGTTGGATTGGAGTACTCGCAGTCGCTCTGGCTGCATGCGATTGCGGTGATGGCGGCGCTGGCAATGATCATCGGCAATGTCACCGCCATCGTGCAAAGCAACATCAAACGCATGCTGGCGTACTCGTCGGTCGCGCAGATCGGATACATCCTGGTCGGAGCGGTCGCGCTCGACAGTTGGGGGACCGCGTCGATGGCGTTTTACTCGCTGGCGTATCTGTTCGCCAACATGGGCGCGTTCATGTGCGTGATCGCCTTCTCCGACCAAACCGGCTCCGATGACATCAACGATTACACGTCGCTGGCGCGGCGTTCGCCGGTGCTGGCGGCGCTCTTCGCCTTGTTCCTGCTGTCGTTGACCGGGATTCCGCCGACCGCAGGATTCATGGCAAAGTATTATGTCTTTTTGGCCGCGATCCGCGCCGGATACATGTGGCTGGTGATCATCGGGCTTCTGACTTCGGTGATCGCGCTGTACTACTACGCCGGCATCATCCGCAAAATGTATTTCCCGCTTGAGCAGCCCGAAGGCGGACTGAATATGTCCGGGTCGCTGCGTCTCGCCTTAACAATCGCCGCCGTCGGCACAGTACTTTTCGGCGTCTACCCCGGCCCCTTTGTCGACTGGGTCAAGAACGCCGCCGATCTGCTGATGGCCGCGCGGTAATTACTCGAATCCATATCAGGTTCTCGTAGGGGCACGGCGTGCCGTGCCCTGACCGCGCTGACCCGGCGCCCCTGCAGAATGAACGCGCTCACACAGCACCTGCGCCGCTCTGTCAAAACCCCATCCTCCCGCTTGACACTCCATAGGGATCGAGTATGATGATATCAGACACCCCGCTTTCAGAGGCGCATTCGAGGCCAAGCCATGCGCGCACGATCCTTCAAATCCCGGCTCTCCGTCAGTGCTCTTGCAATACTGGCACTCGCGTTAGCAGACACGCAACTCGCACACTCCGCTGACGACCCTCAATCCTCGCCGTTGTTTGACCAGAGCTTGCGGCAGTCGATCGACCGGCTAGACCCCACGGCTGCACCGCTTCCAGACAGCCAATTGCCCGAAGCGACGGACGTCGCTGACACGACAATTTCGTGTATATATGAATTGGTCTGTGTCGAAGGCGATCCGGATTCCGTGGCTGAATTGGGATTGGTCATTGGCATGCACCGCAAACGGAATTCCTGCTCCAGCAGATTCAATTGTGCGCAATTCACTCAGTCGATGATCGGCTCGCTCTGCTTGTCGTGGCGCTTTATACGGTGTGAATCGACGGATCTTCCTCCGATTCCCGGCGTGTGGATGCGCGATTACTACGACGCCTGTGCCTGTGGCGGAGGCACAACACGCGACGCATCACCGACGTGCCTTGTGCCGACATGCATTATGTCGACGTGCATCGGAGGAATGACGTGTACCGGAAGTTACGTATCCTGTGCGGGAGCGCCAACCTGCGACGGACCGACTTGCGATCCGCCGACCACGTGTGATCCACTTCCTACATGCGGTCAGCATACGACTTGTTCAGCCAACACAACTTGTAGCGCAACATGCCCGGTCTACAGCAGCTGCGCCGGGCACACCGCTTGCGACGCGACCTGCACTGGCGAAACCTGCGGGGAGAATACCTGTGCTCCGGCTGCAAGCTGCCCTGTGGGTCCGACTTGTTACGGGTCGTATACGTGCGGTCACGTCACGTGTGAACGCAGCACCACATGCACGACGTGCCATCTCATTCCGACATGTGAACCCACATGCTTTTCCCCCACTTGTCCAGACTATACCACATGCGGAACCACCTGCGATGGACAGACGTGCGAGGGCAGTACCTGCTCTCCACAATTCACTTGCGACGTCTGGATATCGACCTGCGTCGGAGTCTCCTGTGACGGCGCTACCTGTGACCCCTCCTTTGTCACCTGCATAGGGCCAACATGCCTGGCGACCTGCGGCGGAGGTCTCACCTGCAACGGCGAGACTTGTATACTGTATTCCACCTGTCCGGACCATTCCACCTGTGGCACAACGTGCGTGACGTCGACTTGCTCCGGATTCGTGACGTGTGGCAATACATGTGTCACTCCAACATGCGAACAGTACTCCACCTGCGGTTACCTCCCCAATTGCCTGTTGTGCAACTGCCCTTCGCAGGGCGATCTCAACCGCGATGGACGGCTCAATCTCATTGATCTTTTGGGGTTCCTGAACATCCTGATGGATCGACCGGTGACATACCGTGCCGATGCGACCTGCCCCGCCATCGACCGCGCTGATTTGAATTGCGATGACGAACACACGATGATCGATGTCATTATCATGGTCGATTACGTGTTCCGACGGGTCGACGATCGGTGTAATCCGTGCATCCAGTAAAGTCCTGTCTCCGACCCGCCCTTGGCTGACAGTGTGGACTCTGTTTGTAGAGGCACGACGCGTCGTGCCCCTACGACCGCAGATCATCGACATGTTTCGAGTCGCCCACCGTGGTGCGACTTTGCGTATCTTCCCCGCATGTCGATGGATCATGAAAACTTCGGCTACAACGCCACGGTCATCGACCATTTCCAGAACCCTCGCAACGCCGGGGACATGGACAACCCGTCGTGCATCGGTGTGGCGCGCAATTCCGACTGCGGCGACATGCTCAAGCTGACGTTGCGCATCGACGGCGACCGCATCACCGAGGTGAAGTTCAAGACCTTCGGCTGCGGCGCCGCGATCGCCTCGTCCTCGATGCTGACACTGTTGTTGAAGGACAAGTCAGTTGCCGACGCGGCACGGATTACCGACAGCGACGTCGCCGCGGCATTGGGCGGTCTGCCGGAGCACAAGATTCATTGCTCGGTGCTCGCGCAGGAGGCGACGGCGGCCGCATTGGCCGACTGGAAGAGACGCCATCAAATCCAACACTCGTAACTCTTCGTGTGCCGGTCAGCCCTTGGGCTGACGGTCGTCGCGCAGCGGCATCGCTCACGTTTCGTGTGCCGGTCAGCCCTTGGGCTGACGGTCGTCGCGCAGCGGCATCGCTCACGTTTCGTGTGCCGGTCAGCCCTTGGGCTGACGGTCGTCGCACAGCGGCAAAGCTCACGTTTCGTGTGCCGGTCAGCCCTTGGGCTGACGGTCGTCGCGCAGCGGCAAAGGTCACGTTGATCGGAGTCCTATAGGCCCATGGCCCGCGGTCAGCCCGAGGGCTGACCCGCACCGAACGCCCGTAACTCTTTCTGGAACATCACAATCAGTGCGAACTGTCGGCGGCGCCGATTGTTATGATACATTATGGGGGGAGTGCCGATCCGGTCAGTGAATGGTGGCCACGGCCGACATCTTGAGACGGGAGCCGGATTGGGGTATTATAGGGGGAGGGACGGAATAGAGCTGATGGGCACGTTGGTCAAACACGCAGAGGAGCAGCACCCATCGGTGTCGGCGTGTGCCGTCACCGCGCGTCCGGAGGATGACGTCCTGAGGGCGCGCATCCGCGGCCAGATCGACCGTTGGGACAAACGGCTGGTGATCCTGGCGCATCATTACCAACGCAAGGAAGTGGTGCCGTTCGGCAACTTTGTCGGAGACTCCTACTATCTCTCCAAAGTCGCGTCGCAACAGCAGCGGGCCGAACACATCGTCTTCTGCGGCGTGCACTTTATGGCCGAATCGGCGCGCATCCTCTGCCGTCCCGAGCAACGCGTCTACCTGCCGAACCTGCGCGCCGGCTGTCCCATGGCCGACATGGCCGATGAGATTCAGGTCGATGATTCCTGGGATTGGCTCGGCGAGCACTTCGACCAGAAGACGATCATCCCGATTTCCTACATGAACTCGGCGGCATCATTGAAGGCGTTCTGCGGCGCCAATGGCGGATTGATCTGCACCTCGTCGAATGCCGAGGCGGCGTTTCGCTGGGCATTCGCCCGCGGCGAGAAAGTCTTCTTCTTCCCCGATGAACATCTCGGCACCAACACGGCGAATCGTTTGTGTATCCCGCGCGAACAGCGCGTGATGTTCGATCCGCTGCACCCACCGACCGATCCGGAGCCGTTTCGTCGCGCAAAAGTCATCCTGTGGAAGGGATTCTGCCACGTGCATGTCAACTTCACGCCCGATCATGTGCGGCAGGTCCGACAGCACTACCCCGGCGTCAAAGTGGTCGTACACCCCGAATGCACCGAAGCTGTCGTCGATCTGGCCGATGCCGTGGGATCGACCGCGTTCATCACAAAGTACGTTGAAGCTCAGCCCGCCGGATCGATCATCGCCATCGGCACCGAGATCAACTTGACCTCGCGTCTGGCCGACGAGCATCCCGACAAGACGATCTTTGAGTTATCGGGACAGAACTGCCCATTGTGCGTCAACATGTTCCGTACTTCACTCGAAGACCTTGCGAACTGCCTCGATGAACTCGGCAGCGATTCCCACTCCAAAGAAATCACGGTCAAGCCCGAGATTGCCCGCGACGCGCGGTTGGCGCTGGATCGGATGCTGGAGTTGAAGCAGTAGCATCCGGCCGCGAGCCGCGCACGATTCCCCGGCATCACTCAACCGACCCCACGAGGCACGGAGTCATCCGCCCGTGTCCGGCACGGGCCGGATTCGTCTCCGATTGGTCGTACTTTTGCCTCTCAGAATCCCTATTTTGTCGGTCGATGCGCGGCGAGACCATCGGACAATACCGCATCATTGACAAACTCGGCGCCGGCGGCATGGGAGAGGTCTTTCTGGCGGAAGACACCAAACTCAAGCGCAAGGTCGCGCTGAAGTTTCTGCCGGAGAGTCTGAGTGCAGTCGCTGAAGCGCGCGCCCGTTTCGAACGGGAGGCGCGCGCGCAGGCGGCGCTGTCGCATCCCAATGTTGTCGTTGTCCACGATGTGGCTGTGCACAACGGACGGCCCTTCATCGTCATGGAACATATCGACGGGATGCCGCTCGGTGAGTATTGCCTCACAGAGAGTCCGTCGGTCAGTGCGAGAATTCGTCTGGCGATAGGAATTGCCGAAGGATTGGCGGCCGCTCACCGTGCGAGTATCATCCACCGCGACTTAAAGCCCGCGAACATCTTAGTCGCATCCGACGGACGCGCGAAGATTTGCGATTTCGGACTGGCGCACGCGCGCGCCGAGGCGCAGATCACGCGCGACGGTTCGACGCTCGGCACGGCGGCCTACATGTCGCCGGAGCAGGCGCAGGGACAGCCGGTCGACCAACGCTCCGATCTGTTCTCTTTCGGATCGGTTCTTTACGAAATGCTGACGGGCCAGCGCGCGTTTGCCGGCGAGCATGAAGCGGCTGTTGTTTACTCCATCATCCACGACGACCCCGAACCACTGTCACGGTGGGGCAGCGATGTGCCGCGCGGGCTCGAGGAAGTCATCGAGCGGTCGCTGAAGAAGAAACCGGATGAGCGTTACGGATCTGCCGATGAACTGCTGGCAGCATTGCGCGAGGTGAAACGCTCACTCGATGGCGGCGTGGCGGCGGCGGGCCAGACGGACCGCGACGCTCCTTCGATTGCGGTGCTGCCGTTTACCAACATGAGCGCCGATCCGGAAAACGAATACTTCTCCGACGGTTTGGCCGAGGAATTGATCAACGCCCTGACCAAGATTCCGCAACTGCATGTCGCCGCGCGGACCTCGTCGTTTGCGTTCAAAGGACGGGAATTGGACATTCGCGAGATCGGACGCAAGCTCGGAGTCGGTACGGTGCTGGAAGGCAGCGTGCGACGGGCCGGAAAACGCCTGCGTGTCACCGCCCAATTGATCAACGTGACCGACGGATACCATCTCTGGGCGGAACGCTACGACCGCGAGATGGAGGATGTCTTCGCCATCCAGGACGAAATCTCCGGAGCGATTGTCTCGACGCTCAAAGTCAGATTGGTGGGCGAAGACAATCGCCCTCAGGTACGACGCCCCACCGCGAATGTGGAAGCATACAGTCTGTATCTGCGGGGCCGTCACTTTTGGAGCGGGCGCACCGAAGACGGATTGCAACGCGCGATCGACTGTTACCAGCAAGCCATTGCGCTGGATCCGCGCTTCACTCTGGCGCATGTCGGCATCGCCGATTGCCGGCTGCTGTCATGCTCCTATCAGTTTCTGTCCCCGGCCGATTCGATCCCGTATGCCCGGGAGGCAGCGGCCCGCGCGATGACATTGGACTCGGAATCGGCCGAAGCGTACGAGTCTCGCGCGCACGTGCACATCCTGGATGACTGGGATTGGTCGGCGGCCGAGCGTGATTTCCGCCGGGCCATTGCGCTGGACCCCGGCTATGCCACCGCGCGCAACCGGCTCGGTTTGCTGCTGTCGCTGCTGGGACGCATCGATGCGGCGCTTGAGGAAAGTGAGACCGCGCGCGCGCTGGAACCGATGTCGCTGATCATCAACAACGCGTATGCTCTGCGGGCGTTCGAGCGACGTGAGTTCGATCGGGCGCTGAATCTGGTGAGCGATGTGCTGGAGATGAAGACCGACTTCGGTCCGGCCCGCATGCTCCTGGGTCAGATCTACGAACAGTTGGGTGACTACCAGCGGGCCGTGGCCGAGCTGCACCGGGCCAAATCCGCACTGGGCTCAAGCAGCGTGGCCTCCGGCCAATTGGGGCATGCGTACGCCAAATGGGGCAATGATGAAGAGGCGCGCCTGATCCTCGAGGAACTGCACGAGCTGTCGGCACGGCGATTTGTCTCGCCTCTGAGCTTCTCCATGATCCATCTGGGCCTGGGCGAGACCGAACAGGCGCTGGAGTGGCTGGCCCGGGCGGTCGACCAGCGTTCGGTCTGGATGATCCACCTCCATGTGGCGAGTGATCCAAGACTTGACGCAGTGCGTGACAATCCGTCTTTTACCGCTCTGCTGGGCCGCATGAACCTGTCGGCGGCTCAGACGGGACCACGACGATGATCGGCAGCACGATTTCTCATTACAAAGTGATCCGCAAGATCGGCGAAGGCGGCATGGGCGTGGTCTATGAAGCCGAGGACGTCACTCTCAAGCGCACGGTCGCCCTGAAGTTTTTGCCCATCCACGCCCTCGATGATCCCGACCAGCGCGCGCGGCTGATCCGCGAGGCACAGGCCGCGGCGGCGCTCGACCACATCAACCTGAACACCGTCTACGAAATCGGCGAAGCCGACGGCCAGACCTTCATGGCGATGGCGTATGTCGAGGGCGACACCTTGCGCCAGAAGATCAAGCGCGGCCCGCTGCCGGTCGGCGAAGCACTCAGCTACGCGATCCAGGTCGCCGCGGGTTTACGCAAAGCGCACAGCCAGGGGATCGTCCACCGCGACATCAAGCCCGGCAACGTGCTGATCACTCCCGAAGGGATCGTCAAACTCGTCGACTTCGGACTGGCCAAGTTAGCCGGCGCCACCGGCCTGACCCGGACCGACTCGACTCTGGGCACAGCGGCCTACATGTCGCCCGAGCAGGCCAAGGGCGACCGCGTCGATCATCGCTGCGACATCTGGTCGCTGGGTGTCATCCTCTATGAAATGCTCGCCGGGAAGCTGCCGTTTCGCGGCGAACACGAAGCGGTGGTCATCTACTCGATCTTAAACGAGGACTACCAGCCGCTCCGCCAAGTCCGCCCCGAGGTTTCCGAAGAGATCGATGCAATTCTGGCCAGGGCGCTGGCGAAGAAACGCGACGACCGCTACGCCCAGGTCGAGGAGATGCTCAATGACCTGCGGGGGCTGCATCACGAGACCCCCGCCGATGTCACCGGCCCGGTCGGGACTGTGCGCACGACCAAGACGATTGAACCACTGAAACCGCGTCGCCCGTTGGTAATGGTCGCAATTGTGGCCGCGCTGGTCGTCGTATTCCTCGGTGGGCTGTGGTACGCGACTCTGCGTCCGCGCTCGGAAGGAGAATCGGCCACGAGTGGATTGTGGGATCCCGATGATCCGTATCATCCGCCGCTGTTGGTGCCGCCGGGCTATGTCGACCGCACCGACGAGGACGCACCGATGACTCTGGAGGGTGACTCGGCGCTGTTGGCGGCGTTCGACTCGTTGGCCGCCGACTCGATGGCCGCCGATACGGCGGGCGGCCCGCCGTTGATCGCCGTCCTGTATCTGGAGAATCTCGGCGGCAATGCGAGCGAGGCCTACTTTGCCGCCGGTGTGACTGAGGATATCATCGGCGATCTCTCGAATCTGAAAGGGTTGCGCGTCCTCTCTCGCCATCATGTTCTGCCTTACCGGGGTAAAAACTTCGACATCCGAAACATCGGCACGACCCTCGGTGTCGACTACGTGCTGGAAGGATCGATTCAGCGCGAGCGCGACCAGTTGCGCGTCAACACGCGCTTGGTGCGCGCCGACGACGGCACGCTGGAGTGGAACCAGCGGTTCGACCGCGCAGTGTCCGACATCTTCGCCGTGCAAAGTGAGATCGCCTCGGCGGTCACCGAGGCCATGAAAGTCCAGCTCGCCGATGACGAACGCGAGCGTCTCGAGCGTCCGCCGACCACCGACATTCGCGCCTACGAATACTATCTGAAGGCCCGTGAGTATCTGGCCAAGCGATCGGTCGAAGACAACAAGAACGCCGAAAGGGAATTCACTCGCGCCCTCGAACGCGACAAGCGATTTGCCGAGGCCATGGTCGGACTGGCCGAAACAAATCTGCAGAAAATCGACTGGGGCTTCGATATCGATCCGAAGTACATCGCCGAGGCTGAACGCCTGCTGAATGAGGCACGTCAAATCGACCCGCGTTCGCCCGATCTGTACCACGCGCAAAGCACGCTCTACCGCCTGACCGGTCGATCAGCCAGAGCCATCGAATCGGCCGGTGAGTTGGTGAGGATCAAACCCAACGATGCCGGTACCCGGTACACGCTGGGCATTTGCTACAGCGTCGACCGACAAAATGAACGGGCGCGCGCCGCTTTTGCCGAATGCCTCAAACTTGATCCTGATCACGCCGACGCCTACCGCTGGCTTGGTCACATCGCCTTTTGGTCCGGGCAACGTAAGCAAGCGGAGAAAGACTACACGCGCGCGTTGCAGGCCAATCCCGATGCCCCTCACCTGCGCTTCACTCTCGGCTGGTTCTATATGCAGGTCGCCTGGTTCGGACAGGCCGAAACCGAAATCGAAATGGCGCGCAAGCTGAAACCCGAGACACCGCTCTACGACGCAGCATTGGGGCATTTGCGCCTTCTGCAGGGAAAAACCGACGAGGCGATCGATCTGCTCAAACGCGCCTCCGACAGAGCGCAGATTCCCGGTGCCTTTTGGAATCTGGGTTGGGCGTATCGCGCCAACGGCAAGGACCGCGACGCGCAACGTGCCTTTGAGCGCGCGCTCAAGATCGATATGGCCGCCACGGCCATCGACCCGACCTCGGCGGAACCCGCCTATCGAGCACTGTGGGCGCGCTGTCTGCTGGGCCAGGAAAGCGATCCGTTGACCGCCATCGCCGGTCTCGATGCACGCGATCTGAAATCTCCCAACCAGGTCACACGCCCCTACTACGCCGCCGGCATTTATGCGACCATCGGCGATCAGGCGCGCGCCAACGATCAGATCCAGGCGCTGCTGAAGAAGAATGTCATCGCCAAAGAGTATCTGGCCGCCGATCCGGCCTTCACGCGCATGCAGAACAACACAGATTTCCGCAACTTGGTCGGACTCGGCCCACCCAACTGATCGATCGCCCGGCACACAGACGCCATGATCGGCCAGACGGTCGCGCAATACCGCATCCTCGAAACACTCGGGGCAGGGGGGATGGGAGAGGTCTATCTGGCGCTCGATACCAAGCTCGACCGCCAGGTCGCGCTGAAATTTCTGCCGCGCCACTTCAGCATCGAGCCGGAGGCGCGGGCGCGTTTCGAACGCGAGGCGCGCGCCCTGGCGGCGCTCAATCATCCCAATATCGTGACCGTCTTCGATGTCAGTGCGCACGACGGCCAGCCGTACATCGCGATGGAATATGTAAACGGCCGTTCCGCGCAGGAACACGCGGCGAAAGCCGGAGCCGATCAGATTCTCGATGTCGCCATCCAGCTCGCCGAGGGACTGGCGGCCGCGCACAAAGCGGGGATCGTCCACCGCGATATCAAGTCCGACAACGTCGTGGTCACCGCCGACGGACGCGTTAAGATCATGGACTTCGGCCTGGCGCTGTGGCGCGGCGGCGAACAAATCACCCGGGCCGGATCGACGGTCGGCACGGCCGCGTACATGTCGCCGGAGCAAGTGCAGGGCGGCGCGGTCGACCAACGCACCGATTTGTGGTCGTTCGGCGTCGTGCTCTATGAAATGCTCTGCGGGCGGCGCCCTTTCACCGGTGAACACACCGCGGCGCTCACCTACGCGATCACGAGCACCACGCCCGAGCCGCTGGCGCGGTATAAGTCGGACCTCCCCGACGTCTGGCAGCGCATCGTCACCAAATGCCTCGCGAAACACCCCGACGAGCGCTACCAATCCGCCGCTGACATCGCCGCCGATCTGCGCGCGCTGAAGACCGCTTCGACGATTCACGCAGCGACACGACCGCCATCCCGGACAAGGGCCCGCGTCGTCGCCGGAGCAACGATCGTCGTCTTGCTGGCGGCCGCCGCCGTGCTGATGTCGCGATTGGTCCGGACAACGGACGACGCGGCCACCGCGCCGGAACGCATCATGCTCGCGGTCCTGCCGTTTGAAAATCTCGGGTCCGACGAACAGGAATACTTCGCCGACGGCATCACTGAGGAAATCACCGCGCGGCTGGCGCGGTTGCACGGTTTGGGCGTCATCTCGCGCACCAGCGCCATTCAATACAAAAAGTCAACCAAGCCGATGCAAACCATCGGTGAGGAACTGGGTGTCGATTACATCCTCGAAGGTACGATCCGCTGGGACCGATCCGGTGAAACCGACCAGGTGCGCATCACGCCGCAGCTCATCCATGTCAAAGACGACACACACCTCTGGGCCGACAGCTACGAGCGACCGCTGACACAGGTCTTCGCGCTGCAGTCGGAGATCGCCGGCCAGGTCGCCGCGGCATTGAACGTCACATTGCTGGAGCCGGAACGGCGCGCGCTGGAATCGGTCCCGACACAGAATCTCGAGGCGTACGATCTGTACCTGCAGGCGACAGACTATTTGAACCAGCCGTACGAGGATCAATCGAACCGACTGGCCCGGGAGCTGTTGCGGCGCGCTATAGCGCTCGACTCTGGATTTGCGCTGGCGTACGCGCAGTTGTCACACGCGTACGCGATTCGCTACTGGTGGGGCGGGGATCTCTCTCATGAAATGCGCGACAGCATCAGAGCATACAGCGATCGTGCGCTGCAGCTCGATCCCGATCTGGCAGAAGGACACATTGCGCGGGGTCTTTACTATTACTGGGGATTCCGCGACTACGCACAGGCCCTGGCGGAGCTGCGGCTCGGTGAGGACGCACACCCCGCCGGGACCAGTATGCTCATCGGCGCCATTAGCCGCCGCCAGGGGCGGTGGACCGAATCGGAGAAGTACCTCCGCCGCGCCGCCGAACTCAGCCCGCGCGACGGCCGCTGGGCGATGGAGTACGGATACACGCTGTTGCTCATGCGCCGATACGCGGATGCCGCCAGGTGGTTTGACCGCACCGTAGTGCTGCTGCCCCGATTCGCCATGGGGTATGACGACCGCGGCTGGGCGCGCCTGGGCGGCGATGGCGATCTGACGCAAGCCGAAGTGGAATTGCGGAGCGCCGCATCGGCGGTGCCGGGACGGTTGGATTATTCCCTGGCGCAGATCCGCGAATGGAAGCGCGACTACGATTCGGCGCGCGCACTGGCAACGATGGATGCCGTGATGCGGGCCTACGGCGCCGACTCTGTCACGTATTACATGTTCCAGGCGCGCCTCGGCATGCACCAGCAGCGCGATTCGCTCAAGCTGGCCTATGCCGATTCCGCGATCACGCTGTTGCAGCGCCGTGTCGCCCAATACCGGGATAATGCCGAACAACATGCACGGCTGGCGTACACCCTGGGCATGAGGGGACGCCATGACGAGGCATTGGCCGCCGCGCAAAGGGCGGCCGAACTGGTGCCCCTCTCACGGGACGCGGTGGACGGCTCCGGCTATGTGCGGACCCTGGCGGAAGTATACACTATGATGGATGACCACGACCGGGCCATCGAGCTGCTGGATCAGCTGCTTTCGATTCCGTCGCTGTTGTCATATCACGATCTGCGCCTGAATCCTTTCTGGGACCCGCTGCGCGAGGATCCCCGCTTCCAGGCGCTGATCGACCGCGGCCATGTGGTGTTTTAGGGCACGTGCCCGCCGTGATCACGCCACTGTCGCAGCAGATCGTCTTCCGACGGCTGCTCGAGTTTTTCTGTTGGGGCATACCGTGATGGAACATGCCGGTTATCGCGCGAGACCACGCCGACGACGTAAAGAAACTCCGTGATCCGCTCGACTAATTGCCACGGCAGTCCGAGATCCCATGACAGTTGGGCGGTCGTCACACCGTCGTCGGCTTTGCGCGTGACGAACGCCTGTCGCACCGCGATCGCTGAGCGTTCGATTGACGCCGGCGACAGCCCGGCAATGGAATGCTTCGGCATGTAGGCGCCGCGACGCTGCCAGGCAAAGGCGATCTGCGCGCCGATGAAAAAGATCGTCCAGCTCAGGTAGAGCCAGAACAGCAACAGGGGAATCTGTGCCAAAAAACCCCACGCCGCGCGAAAGGTGTCGGCTGCGAATTGGAAGTTGAGGTACAGTTCGAGCGTCAGCCGCCACATCAGCGCCGCCGCCGCACCGCCGATGAGCGCCGCCGATTTTTGCACCGGCCCGGTCGGCATGGCATAGTAAAACACGGCGAACAGCCCCCAAGTCACCAACGAGGGGATCAGCCCGAAGAGCGATGGCAGCTCTCCCAGGATGGGTTGGAGCCATCGTCCCCATTCGCCCCACAACGGCAACGTCGAAATCAGCGCCCGCGAATTCGCCTCGGCCAGTGCTCCCGACAGCAGCGCAACGGCGATGACGCTCGGGGCAATCAGCAGGATGAGCGGATAGGCCAGCGCCGGGCGCAGCCACTGCCCAGCCCCCAAAGGGAACTTTCGGCGGCGCCGGACTACCCAGATTGCATCGAAATCGAGTTCCAGCCGCACCATAATCAACACCCCGGCGAGGATGCTGCCGGCGATGCCGATGTATCCCAGCGCGGTCAAGTCGACTTCGGCGATGGCGCGAATAAGACGCCCCGCCAGACGCGGCGCCGTCGGACTCAGATGCCGACTCAACCAATCGACAAGATACTGCTGCCATCCCAGCCGTGACGTGAGCGCCAGCGCGACCGCGCCGAGCGGCAGCATGTCAAGCAGTGTCAAATAGGCATAGTACCCGCACTTGACCCAGATCGCATCGACGAACACTCCCCGTACGACGGTGCTGACGCCGCACAGAACCCGTGGGCCCATTCCACCGCTTGTGCGCGCACGGTCCCACAACCCAATATCCAGTCGTGCGAATCTTTTCAGCATGCGATCACGACTCAAGTCAGAAATATCGCCGTATCATCGTCGATGAACCGGCGATGGCGACAAGATGATACGCCCCGAACCGGGGGTGATTCGCCAGGATCGGGATAAATAGAAGGGAGTTCATCGGCACGCGTTCGCACGACCACGAAAGGCACACGGCAGTGACACGCTGAATGTCTCGCGCAAGACGCTGTCGTCAAAGCAACAATGCATCGTGCAAAAATGATCGCGCGCCGTGCGCCCTGCGCCGATTTCATCGAAGATTGCTTAAAGTAAAATATCATGCCTGCAAGATGTTGGAGTCAAAGCGCTACAGCGCACATGGGTTCTGCACAAGCAAATCTCCTTGACTTGCCGGGCGTCCGCGTGCCACTATCGGTTGTAAACTTGTTGTGCCTTAATGCTTTAACTTTTGGTGTGGGTAAGGTGTCTGCTGCGGAAAATAGGGTTGCTCGCGCTCTGAATTTGACGACGGGACCTGTTTTGAGAAGTACTTCATGATGTGTTAATAACCCGTCCGGAATAGTCGTTACCGCCGCCTTATCCGCTTTTCAGTCAACGTCATCGTTGCTCCGCTGGCGCGTGGACAACGTGTGGGCAGATGAAGAACCCGGCCGATACCCGGCGCTTGTCGCCGGCGGAAACCGAGTATTGGGGGAATCCGAATCAATGAACGATCCACAGCAGCAGACGGACATCTGGAATGGGTGTTTGACCTACATCGAAGAGAGACTTCCGCGACAGATCTTCTACACGTGGTTGAAGCCGGTACGACTGACACAAGTCGACGACCACGCCGCTACCGTTTGTGTGCCGAACCGCTTTGTCGCCGGCTGGATTAAGGACCGCTATCTCGCCCTAATCGACGAGGCGCTCCAGGCGGTCACCGGACGAACCATCAAGACCACATTGACGGTCGCCGCAAACGGCAACGGCCTTGAGTTTCTCCCGCCGCCGTTGCCGGAGCGAGAATCCTCGACTTCGGACGATGATGATCCCGGCCGGCCGGACATGCCGGCCCCGTCGTGGCGGGCGGTCCTCGTGCGCGATCCCAGCGAAGGACGCGCCCGGGCGCAATTGAATCCCGACTTCACTTTCGATAATTTCGTGGTCGGCGAATCGAACCGCCTGGCGCACGCCGCATCCCGGGCGGTGGCTGACAACCCCGGGCGCACCAAGTACAACCCGCTGTTCATCTATGGGCCGGTCGGGATGGGCAAGACGCACCTGGCGCACGCCATCGGCAACGCGCTCAACGAGAAAGGACGGCGCTCGCGCGTGCTCTATGCCGCCTCCGAGACCTTCGTCAACGATTTCATCAACTCGTTGGCGCAGAAGCGCGCCGCGGAGTTTGCGACCTATTACCGTTCGGTCGACGTGCTCCTGATCGACGACATCCAGTTTCTGGCCGGGAAAGAGTCGACGCAGGAGCAGTTTTTCCACACGTTCAACACGCTCCACCAAAACGGCAAGCAGCTCGTGCTCACCGCCGACCGTCCGCCGCATGCCATTGCGGGGCTGGAAGAACGCCTCCTGTCGCGTTTTCAATGGGGCCTGACCGCAGATATCGGGATGCCCGACTACGAGACGCGCCTGGCGATCCTGCGCAAGAAGATCGACGCCGATACACCCGCACCCAGTCATGATGTTCTGGAGTACATCGCCCAGAACGCCTCCGCGAGCATCCGTCAGCTCGAGGGTGCGCTTGTCCGTGTCGTGGCATATGGATCTTTACAGAAACAGCCGGTCACACTCGATGTCGCGCGGCGGCTGCTAAAGGACTCCATGCCGCCGGCCCGGAAGCTGCTGACCATCGAACGGATCCGGGCAGCGGTAGCACGCCGTTTCAATGTCCCCGAATCGCTTCTGGTGTCCAAGCGCCGTACGCAGGAGGTCGCCATCGCCCGGCAGGTGGTCATGTATCTGGCCCGCACCCTGACCGGTATGTCGCTGAAAGCCATCGGACGGGCATTGGGCGGCCGGGATCACTCGACGGTCATCCATGCGGTCAAACTGGTGCGGGACACGATGGATATTAATGGCGACTTTCGCTGCCAGGTCGATGAGACCATTACTGATTTGCACCGCGAAGCGGCCTGATGTGGACGGTATGGGTAGAATCGTGTTGACTGTTTTGCCAGTCGACGTTTACAATCGCAGTGCCAACACCTGATGTGCACAGCGCGGGACAGTATCCGGAAAGCGTCCACATCGCGAGTATTCCATAACCGATGTCTAATCTCTTGTTTACACGAGCAAAGCGCCTTAATCCACCATCATCAACACGATTATGAGTATTGTGTCTTTAAGATTTTACTTCTGTAATAAAAGCAACGCTGTTGACAATCCGGCACCGACCGGCTCAAGGAGAAACACACGATGAAGCTCTCTGTCCAATGCCACGAGCTGTCCTCCCGTCTGCAGACCATACTCACTGTCGTGTCCGCGCGGACAACTCTGCCGGTGCTGGGAAACATTCTTCTGAAAGCGGATAACGATGCGCTGGCCTTGTCGGCAACCGATCTGGATTTGTCGATTGCCTGTTCGATTCCGGCACAGGTCGCCAAGCCGGGAAGCACGACAGTCCCCGCGCGCATGCTCGCCGAGATCGTACGTGAGTTGACAGACGAGAGTGTCAACATCTCCGTGACCAATCACCGCATGGAGATCAAGGCGGGACGGGGTGTCTACAAGCTCAGCGGCATGTCGCCCGAAGAGTTTCCGCGTTTGCCGGCGCTGCCCGACACAACGCCGATTACGATACCCGCCGACCAGTTGCGCATGGTTGTGCAGAAGACCGCCTATGCCGCCTCGACCGATGATACGCGTCCGGCGCTCAACGGCATCCTCTGGCACTCCAACGGCGAGGGAGTCTATGTCGTGGCCACCGACGGGCACCGTTTGGCGCGTGTCATGCTCCCGGCCAACTATTTGTCGGGGATCAATCGCGAGCTCATCATCCCCCCCAAGGCGCTGGGTCTGGTGCTGAAGGTGGTCGGTGAGTCGGAGAGCGATGTCAGAATTCAACTCGGAGAAAAGACGGTCGTCTTCTCCATCGACAACACGGTGATCACATCGCGACTGATCGAGGGACCGTATCCGAAATACCAGCAGGTCATCCCCAAGGACAACGACAAGTTCCTGACGGTCGACAGCGAGACATTGGCGCAGGCGGTCAAACGCGTCGCCGTGCTCTCCAATTCCCTGACGCACCAGGTGAAGTTTTCGGTGTCGCAGGGCGCGATCGAGCTGTCGGCGACCAATCAGGATGTCGGCGGCGAAGCGCGCGAGACGGTGCCGTGCCAGTACGACAAGGACGATCTGGAAATCGGTTACAACGCCGTTTACATCCTCGATATCCTCAAATCGGTCGGGCCCGGTGACGTTGTCTTTGAACTCGCCACCTCGGTGTCTGCCGGTCTGATTCACGCCGCCGATGACCAGCGCAAGAAAGAACACCTCTGTCTGGTGATGCCGCTGCGATTGGCCGATTGAGGTCACGCGCGTTGGCCTGCCCTC
The DNA here is from genome assembly GCA_036397555.1 of Candidatus Zixiibacteriota bacterium. Classification (NCBI taxonomy): domain Bacteria; kingdom Pseudomonadati; phylum Candidatus Zixiibacteriota; species Candidatus Zixiibacteriota bacterium. Next base: position 25,632 of record DASWIS010000007.1, read on the forward strand.
GTAACGCATTGTTGCACTATGCGTTGCGACCGCATCCGTAGCAAGATTGTCCTTGCCGCCCTTCTAACTCCTTTGTAGACTATACACTTAGACAGCGCGGCCGGGGGTCACCGCGGGGCCAAGCGCACCGTCAGGCAACTTCGACCCGCCATCACTCGACCATGCTCGGGACAAGTGAGCAAACCGACCGCGATCGGAGACATTCTCAAGCGCCAACTCGCCGTGCGCGGTGTAGCGCGGCGGGTCAGGGAAGCGACGGCCGAGCAGATTTGGCCGGAGGTTGTCGGCGCGGAAATCGCCGCGCACACGCAGGTGACCAGGACCGACGCGGGACGTGTTTTTGTGTCGGTCGACTCGGGCACATGGCGGCACGAGTTGTTGTATCACAAGGAAGCGCTCATTGCCAAACTCAATGAGGCGCTGAGTTCCGATGGGGGCAGTACCACGGATCGACCGGCAGGGGAAGCGATCATCAGGGATATCATGTTCCTCGGGCCCTCGTAAGGGGACTGGAGAACCGTCAACACGCTTCGCTCCGCTTGTCTGAAAACTCGCATCGCGAGGAGACATTCATGACGGAAGTGTTGGAAGAAGTGCCCGCCCAATCGTCGTCCAAGGGCGGCTACGGCGCCAAAGACATTCAGGTGCTCAAGGGTCTGGAAGCGGTGCGCCGTCGTCCGGCGATGTACATCGGCGACATCGGCCCGCGCGGGTTGCACCACCTGGTCCACGAGGTCGTCGACAACTCGATCGACGAGGCGATGGCGGGATTCTGCGATCAGATCACCGTCATACTCAAGCCCGATGAATTCGTCGAGGTCACCGACAACGGACGCGGCATTCCCGTCGACATCCACCCGACACAAAACAAGCCGGCCCTGGAAGTCGTGATGACGGTCCTGCACGCCGGCGGAAAGTTCGACCGTCACACCTACAAGGTCTCCGGCGGCCTGCACGGAGTCGGGGTCTCTGTGGTCAACGCGCTCTCGGAGACCTGCACGGTCGAGGTCAAGCGCGATGGCTTGCTGTACCGCCAATCCTACCGACGCGGCGAGCCGAGCGGTCCGATGGAGAAAGTCGGCGACGCCGCTGCGGTCAAGTGGCCGATCAAGACGGAGACCGGCACGCGCACCTTATTCAGACCCGACGCGGAAGTCTTCACCAAAGTCGCCTTCTCCACCGATGTCCTCGCGGCGCGTCTGCGCGAACTGGCGTTCCTCAACAAAGGGATCGCCATTGATCTGATCGATGAGCCGCACGGGCAGCGCGAGCAGTTCCGTTACACCGGCGGACTCTCCGCCTTTGTCGAATATCTCAACGAGGGCAAGTCGGCCATTCACAAAAAGCCCGTGGCCATCGAGAAAGCGCGCGAGGGAATCGAACTGGATTTGGCGCTGCAGTACAACGACAGCTATCAGGAAAACGTGTTCACCTTCGTCAACAACATCCATACGATCGAAGGCGGCACGCACCTGGTCGGGCTGAAGGCCGCGCTGACCCGTTCGATCAACAACTACGCCGCCAAGAACGGATATCTCAAGAGCGTCGGCTTTACGCTGCAGGGCGAAGATACGCGCGAGGGGCTGACCGCGGTCCTGGCGATCCGCGTCGCCGACCCGCAATTCGAGGGCCAGACCAAGACGAAGCTCGGCAATTCCGACGTCAAGGGCGCGGTCGAATCGATCGTCGGCGAGTTTTTTGGCGAATACCTCGAGGAGAATCCGCCGGTCGCCCGCAAGATCATCGAGAAGGTGATCTCGGCGGGACGCAGCCGCGAGGCCGCGCGCAAGGCGCGCGAACTGACACGGCGCAAATCGGCGCTCGATTCCGGCGGTCTGCCGGGCAAGTTGGCCGACTGCGCGCTCTCCGACCCGGAATCGTGCGAAATCTTCATCGTCGAGGGAGATTCGGCGGGCGGCAACGCCAAGCAGGGACGCGACCGCCGTTTCCAGGCGATCCTGCCGTTGAAAGGCAAGATTCTCAATGTCGAAAAGGCCCGCGTCGACAAGGTCCTCTCCAACGAGGAAATCCGTACCATGATCACCGCGCTGGGCACCGGCTTCGGCCCCGATTTTGATGAATCCAAGTCGCGCTACGGCAAGATCATCATCATGACCGATGCCGACATCGACGGCTCTCACATCCGCACGCTCATCCTGACTTTCTTCTTCCGTCACATGAAGCCGCTGGTCGAGCAGGGACGCGTCTACATCGCGCAACCGCCGTTGTACCGCGTCAAGAAGGGCAACCGTGAGGCGTATGCGTATTCCGACGACGAACGCGACCGCCTCGTCAACGAAATCGGCGGCGGCAAACGAACCGGCGTCGCGCTCCAGCGCTACAAGGGATTGGGCGAAATGAACCCCGTGCAGCTCTGGAAGACGACGATGGATCCGGAGACGCGCACGCTGCTGCAAGTCTCCGTCGAGGATGCCGCCGAAGCGAGCCGCGTGTTTGCCATGCTGATGGGCGATGAAGTCGCACCGCGCCGCGAGTTTATCGAGAAAAATGCCAAATACGTGCGCAATCTGGACGTGTGAGCGCTTCCTCTTCAGAGTGTCGACCGGCGTCACGCCATCGTGGGTGACGCCGTTTTAATGTTTGCACCCGACTTCGAACGTACCGTGTATTCGGCGTGTACGATGATCGTTATGGCGAATCTGTCGACCGGGACTCACGGAGGTGACCGTTGGCATCGGGAAAGAACTGGTATGGATTGGCGATTGGACTTCTGATCATCTCAATGCTGCACTTGGCCTTCGTCGATTACGACAAGTCGGTGTATTACGCCTTGCTGGAAGGAATCTGGGCGCTGGGGTGTCTGATCATGGGGGTGCGCGCGGAGTTGCTGCAGAAAAACAAATGATCGATTGCCGCTGATGTTTCCCTCACCCCGACCCTCTCCCTCCGGGAGAGGGTGAAAAACGCTGCTGAGACCATCGCCGTGGCTCGTCCGCAACGTCGCATCTTCAATCGTTCCGACCGCTGGGAATCGGACTTCGTTCCCGAACGGCGCGCGCTGCTGGATGAGCCGCCGCCGCAATCGCGCCGGCTGGTGCGCTGGTTGATTGCGGCCACCGTGGCGCTGGTGGCGATGGCGGGATTGGGGCTGTATTTGCAATACCGCCCGCTCCCGTTTTCTCCCGACCGATGGAAAAGCGCGGGCGCAGCCGAGCGCGGGCGCATGCTCTCCTCACTGCGCAAACAGACCGACTTTGTCGGATTCACGCGTCCGGAGGTCGAGTATTATCTGGGAGCGCCCGACTTTGACGAACGGCAGTTCTGGTACGATCTGGGGCGCGACACCTCGGGCGCGGCGCGGGATGCGCGCGCCCGCATCGGCGATCCGCAAAAACTCTACGGCGTGTTCAATTTCAGCGAAACCGGCGCAATCACCGAAGTGCTCTACTCACGGCGCCGTCCGGTGCTGGGATCGGCGCCGTTTGATTCTGCCGGCTGGTCCGATGGCAGTCCGACCGAGCGGCGTTTGATGTTCACCAACTCCCTGTCACGTCTGCGGTCGATCGGGCTGTCGTACGCCAACGCGCATCGGTTGTTGGGTCCGCATGACGGCATCCGGGTGCGCGGGCAATACGCCGCCGGCTCCGGCGGCGGCATGCTCGGGACTGCCAAAGCGTTGATCGTGGAGTACGACGACCTGGATGTCGTGGTGTCGTCGCACGTGACGGAGTGAGGGAGATATGAAAGTATTCCAGGCGGTTTGCTTCACGCTGCTGCTGGCGATGCCCATTCATGCAGGCGTTTACGCGCGTACGTATGAACTGGTGGGTTTCAAGGAGAAGTTCCCGCACGGCAACTGGTGGACGGGGTGCAATCGCGAGTGGATCACTCGTTGGGAAACCGCCGGTGCACGGTGGTCGATCGAAGTGGGTTGCGACAGCACCTTTGACGAGAAGAACGAATCCAGCATTCGTGTCATGTTGCTGGACTCGACAGGAAAAACGTACTGGAACGAGATAGAGAATATCGGGGTCAGGCCATTTAAGGCTGCCCCTGCGTTTGCGACCGGCGGAGTGTTCGGGGAGACGGCCTACCTCTATGTTGCAATCAACAATCACGACTCGATCATCAGGGGACCGTGGGGCCCCGACGTCATCGAAGCGCGAGATGGATCAGCATTTTGCACGCCCGAGAAGTTGGAGATATTCTCACTCGATGGCATTCGGATTGGAGGAGTCACGCTACCGGATTCGCTCGCGCATTTTACGAAAGTCAGCACGGCACTCTCCGACGGCGGACAGTTCATCGCGGTCGGGCTGATGGAGGTGTATGAGGATCGTCGATTTGACACACTTGGCTACAAGCGCCTGTTTCCCGGACCGCGTAAGACAATGCTGGACCCGGGGATTGTTGCCGTATATCGCAGCACGGGAGAATTGGTCGGTGAGATCACGCTGACGAGAAAAACTGGCGGATGGCCCAGGCACGTCGCGCTGTCGGGTCATAATCCCCCCTTGATTGCGGTCATCAGCGATTATGGTCCTTCCATGTGGGGAGTCGCCGGCACACAAATCTGGTCGGATACTAACATCTTTAGGCCGGCCAGCAGGATCTACCCAATGGATTACTTTGTGGCTGACGACGGGTCGCTCTTGGTGGCAACGCGCAATCCACACACGACACAGGATGGAAGTGACTGGCTGATTCGTGTGTGGGACCCGGATGGCAGTGTTGCAGCCGAACTCCCCCTGCCGAGCAAGATTCGTGAAGACGGTGATTACGGGTACTTCTTCGACTACGGCAACAACAGCATAAAATTTCAAACTCGCCGGTTCATCACCACAATCCGCTGGCGAGATTGAGCGCGTCGACAAAACACGCCGGGCGAGGACGCCCGGCGGACACGATGTGAACTGTCGCTCACAGCCGGATCGATTCCACTTCCTTCTCGAAATGCCGGCGGTCATCGTCCTCGGCGATGCGTTTGCCCGCTTCGGTGGCGAGTTTGTGAAAGCGGCGGGCGTCATCCAAATCTCCCGCGACTGAGTGCGCGCGCGCCAGCGCTTCGTACGCGAACGCCAGGTCAAAGTCGCCGATGTCGTGGGCGAGGCAAATCTCCAGGCAACGTTTGGCATGATACAACGCTGCCTCCGGGCGTCTGAGCACTGAGTTGACGCGCGAGATGATCCAGTGGCCGCGCTCGAAGTTGAGCGGATGGCCGACCTTCTCCCAATGAAACGTCGAAGCGTGTGCGGCGTGGAGCATGGTGTCGTCGTCTTCGACTGTCCTTGATGGTTTGTCCAACAACGTCCAGGTGAAGTTGAAAAATCCCTTGGCGCATCGGGTGTGCCATTCGGTTTCTGTGTAGCGTTCGGTATCGGACATGAGGGGAATATAGCACTCCCGGCGCCGCAGGGGCTCCTCCGGTTGATCCAACTTCCGATGCCGGTTTTCGTATAATGGTACCGGACGCCAACGTATCAGAAGCGGCATGGACGATGCCATACAGGCGTCCACGGAGGAAGAGAACGCATGAACCGATTGAAGACACTGTTTCTGCTCACCACTCTGACCGTGTTGTTTCTCATCGTTGGCGCCGCGATCGGCGGGCAGCAGGGGATGTTCGTCGCGTTTCTGTTTGCGGTGGTGATGAACTTTTTCTCGTACTGGTTTTCCGACAAGATCGTCTTGTCGATGTACCATGCGCGCGCAGTCAGCGAGGCCGAGGCGCCTGAGCTGGTGGCGTTGGTCCGGTTGAATGCGCAGCGCGCCGGGCTGCCGATGCCGCGCGTCTACGTGATCCCCAACGGATCGCCGAATGCGTTTGCGACCGGACGCAATCCCGCGCACGCGGCGGTGGCCTTTACCGAGGGCATCATGAAGCTGTTGTCACGCGATGAACTCGAGGGCGTCATCGCGCACGAGCTGGCGCACATCAAGAATCGCGACATCCTGACACAGACCGTCGCCGCGACCATCGCCGGCGCGATCTCGATGCTGGCGTATATGGCGCAATGGGGGGCGATGTTCGGCGCCTACGGCGGACGCGACCGCAACAGCGGCGGCAATATCATCGGCCTGTTGGCGATGGCGATCATCGCGCCGTTGGCGGCGATGTTCGTGCAGATGGCGATTTCCCGGTCGCGAGAGTTCGCCGCCGATGCCTCCGGCGCCCGCATCTGCGGCAATCCCCGGGGGCTGGCGTCGGCGTTGCGCAAACTGCACGAGGGCACACACCGTCGTCCGCTGGCCGCCAACCAGGCGACCGCACACATGTTCATCGTGAGCCCGCTGACCGGACGCTCGTTCTCGCGCCTCTTCTCGACCCATCCGCCCGTCGAGGAGCGTATTGCGCGTCTGGAGCAGATGGTTTATTCTCGTTAAAGCAAACCCCGTACAAATCGGTAAGACCGGTCGGCGCGCGGCGTCGGATCGATCTGCCGGTGCGGGACGTGCGGCGGCACCATGAGCCACGACGACCCTCCGGGCCAACCTCCGAGTCGAACGCCCCATAGCGGTTTCCGGCGCGCGCGCCGTCGAAGTGAGTTTTTCCGATGACGATCGGCGGTGAACTGGCGCTGATCGCGCTGCTGATTCTCTGCAACGGTTTCTTCGCCGGGGCCGAGGCGGCCCTGATCGCGGTGCGTCAGACGCGCGTCAACGAGCTGGCCGCCAAAAGCGGCATCGCCGGGCGCGCGCTGCAAAAGCTCAAGCAGCAGCCGGAACGTTTTCTGGCGACGGTGCAGGTCGGGATCACGCTGGTCGGAACCCTGGCCTCAGTCGTCTCGGGCGCGACCGTGGTCGTGGCGCTGGAACCGCGCATCGCCGCGTGGCCATTGAAGTTGGCGCAACGTTGGCCCGAACAGATCGCCATCGGCATCGTCGTCGCGGCGATTTCGCTGGCCTCGCTGATCTTCGGCGAACTGGTTCCCAAATACATCGCGCTGGCACACCCCGGGCGCGTCGCCTTGTTCGCCGCGCGGCCGATTGCGATCCTCTCGCGGCTGGGTCATCCGCTCGTCGTCGTGCTGTCGGCGACCGCGCGGCTGGTGGCGAGGCTGTTCGGGCTGAACCCGACGACGCGGGCGACCGGCGTCTCCGATCAGGAGATTCGTTTGCTGGTCATGGAGGGCAGTCTCCACGGTTCCATCGACGACGTCGAGCACGAGATGATCCACCAGACGCTCGACTTCTCCGAAACCAAGGCGCGTCAGGTGATGACGCCGCGCACCGATATCGCCGCCATCGACACGGCGATGACCGTCGAGGGAATGCTGCAGTTTATTCGCGAGGAGGCCTACTCGCGCTATCCGGTCTACACCGAGACCATCGACAAGATCAGGGGCGTTCTCTTTACCAAGGATGTCATCCACTTGCTCACGCAGGGTTCCCCGATCATCCTCCACGATCTGATCCGGTCCGTGCAGTTTGTGCCCGATTCGATGTCGATCTCGAAAGTGCTGGCGATCTTTCAGGCGGAACGGCGGCACATTGCGATCGTGCTCGACGAATTCGGCGGCACCGCGGGATTGATCACGCTCGAAGACGTCGTCGAGGAGATCGTCGGCGACATTCAGGATGAGTACGACGCCGAGCCGGAGAGTTATCGGCGGCTCGACGACGGCACCGCGCTGGTCGCCGCCGAAACGGCGGTGATCGATTTCAACGAGCATTTCGGCTGCGCGTTGCCGACCGACCGCGGCGACACGCTCGGCGGGTTGTTTGTCACGACACTCGACCGGGTTCCGCACCGGGGCGACCGGATCGAACTGGCGGGCGTGCAACTGGATCTGGTGACCCTGCACGGGCACCGGATCAAGCGGCTGCGGGCGCGACACGTCAACCGTCCGTGCTGAAGTGGGTTCGGCTCAGCCCACCGTGTCCGTTGCCCAGATCGTGAGCGCATGACCCACCGCCAACCTTGCAACTCTCTCGCAGCGGCTCCGTAGCAGAAGGCAGGGAAACACGACCGGGCAGGTGAGATGATGAACGTTGCCGACTTTGAACATTTTCGGTCGCTGCTGTTGGAACGCGAGGAGTCGCTGTCGGAATGGCTCGAAGACGGCGCGCGTCCGGGGGCAGTCGAGACGCAGAAGGTCCGCGAGTTGATGACGGAGATCAAAGACGCCCTGGCCCGTATGGAGAGGGGCAGCTTCGGCAACTGCGCGGCCTGCGACGGCACCGTCGAGATGCACCGCCTCGAAGTGCAGCCGATCCGTCAGATCTGCCTGGATTGTCTCAGTCCCGACGAGCGCAACCGGCTGGAGGAGGAACTCTACCTGGCCAGCCGCATTCACCGCGCGCTGCTGCCGCAGGAAGTCGAGCAGATCGACGGGTACGAGCTGGCGGTCAAGTCGCTGGCGGCGCATGTGGTCGGCGGCGATTATTACGACATTCTCGCTCCGGCCAACGGCGGACCGGCACGTGTGGTGATCGCCGACACGATGGGCAAGGGACTGCCCGCCGGGTTGGTGATGTCGAATCTGCAGGGCGCCTTGCGCATTCTCGCCGCCGATATCGAGTCGCCGGCGAAATTGTTATCGCGACTCAACCACTGGCTGTGCCGCAATATCCCGGTCTCGCACTTCGTGTCGATGGCGATCGTCGCCCTGCAGCCGGGCGAACGATCGGCGCATACGCTGGTGCATGCCAGCGCCGGGCATTGCCCATCGATTCTGGCGCGCACCGATGGTTCCGTCGAGTTGCTCGATTCGACGGGGACTGTCATCGGTGTGCACGAAGACTTCACACACATCGAGGAGCACTACCCGATGTCCCCCGGCGATCTGCTGGTGCTCTACACCGACGGCGTCACCGAGGCGGTCAATCCGCACGGCGGCATGTTCGGCGATGACCGTCTGGCCGACTTCGTCCGTGCCCATCGCGATCGTCCCACGGTCGAGTTGATCGAGACACTCGCCGATGAGGTCCTGTCGTTCTCCGATCGCCCCGATTTCGAAGATGATTTCACGGTCATCGCACTCCGCAAGACCCTCTGATCTTCCTGCAATATCATGGTGCCCCGGTCAGCCCAAGGCCTGACCGGCACACGCTGTATCATTCTGTTGAGGTCAGCTCATTCCGCGCGGGTCAGCCAGGCACTGTCCGCTTCGCTGAGGACACATCGACGGTCAGCCCCTTCCGTGCGGGTCAGCCCTTGGGCCGACCCGTTTCATCGTGCGTGTTCATCGCGCACCCCCAAATCCATCCAGTCTGCCCTTCTGAAAAAAGTCGCCCCGAACATCACTTTTTCTCTTGCGGGTCGGTGCGAGCACCATTAAATCTACTGCTGGGGCGATTGGTAAGTCTCCGAAAGTCAAAACGCCCATAAAGTTGCGCGAGAGTATGAATGCGACCGATCATGTCGCGCAGCCAAGCAGTTGTCGATAAGCGGCTTGTGCTCGTCAGACAGCAGGGAAAGAGTAACACGGGGGGGTGTCGTAATGCAGTTTTGGACCGCGTTTTGGGCTGTGGTCCCGCCGATCACATTGCTGGCGCTGACATTCGGCCAGTTCTTCCGGCGTGACATGCAGCGTCGTCTGTCAAACAAGGGAGCGGAAAGCTCGGTTTGAGGGCGGGGAGTCCGGCATCGCCAGAGGCGATCAAGCATGACAGAGGGGGCGGCCTTCGGAAAACGATCCGGGGGCCGCTTTTCGCTATGGCGTAGTATGTTGGTAATCAATCAGATAAGTTCGCTGGAGGTGGGGGTAGGTCCCGGAATTGCGATTTGATTCAAACTGGGTGTTGGCCGAAAAAGTACAATAGATGTAAATTATCCACAACGAATGGTGATGACACAGCTTCTGACCAACTCTCTTCAACCGCCCCTCGCTGGTGAGTGGAACCCGGCGTGGGGTTTAACCATAGATGCGTCCCTCAAGGAGGCCGTAATGAACGCCAGCCAACGGTGCGAGGCGTGCGGGATGCCGATGTCGCAGGTGTCACAACATGCCAACGGCGACGCCGCCAGCCGCTATTGCCTCTACTGCACCACACCGGCCGGTGACCTCAAACCCCGGGATGAAATCCGGGAGGGGATGATTCAGTACATGATGAGCCTGGAGAACTGGGCGCGCACACAGGCGGAGACCGCGGTCGATCAGCAGATGCGGTCGCTGCCCGCGTGGCAGGGCGCCGCATGACCCAGGCATCGTACTGACTCTGTCACTCAAGACCCCCCGTCGTGAGACGGGGGGTTTTTTTATGCGCGGAGTGTACGGTGAGTATTTGCAGACAGGAACACGGCATCGAGGACTACCACGGCGGACCACAAGTGATGCAATGCGGGGGCTCCTGACCTATAAAGTCTTACATCGCTTCGTGATGCCGTCAGCCCAAGGGCTGACCGGCACAGGAGTGCGCCCTCACTTTTTGCGCGCCAGCGCCTTCTGGATGTACGGGATCGCGTCGGGGGTTTTGCAGCCGGTTTCGCCGTGGTCGACTTCGACTTTGCCGATGCGTCCGGCGGCGGCGAGTGCCTTCTGTGTGAGCTGGGAGCGGTAGATGCCGATTCCCATCAGCGCGCCGTTCATGCTGTGACGGGCGCGGTTGGGCGATGAGTGAATTTCCTTCTCGATAGTCTTGAGGTACTTCTCGCAGTCGGCATCGGAGATGTCGACGCCGTCTCGAAGCAGCCCGCCCAAGATGTTGTAGCCGCAGGCGCGCACGAACTCCTTCTTCGACTGCATCCATTTGTCCATTGTGGCGCGGGCGAATGGCGCGCGGGCAATGACAGCGGAGAGCAGATCGGAGAGCAGGTAGTAGCTGATGCCGGCGATCCATTTGTCGGCCTGCGCCGGTTTGAGCTGCGACGGGTCGATGATCATGGTCGCCAACGATTGGGCGTCGGAGTTGCCGGTCTCCCAGAGCTGTACGCCGAGTGCGTGGTCGATTTTGATCTTCCTTTTGAGCTCGCCCAAATGCGCGAAGCTGACGCCGAAGAGGTTGTCGCCGGCGCCGTGACGTTTGTAAATCTTCACGTTTTGCGCGGTGCCGCGCTTTTTCAGTTCGGACATGACTTGGTCGAGGGTCATGGGGTTGTGCTCCTGTATCTCAGTGAGGGCACGGCACGCCGTGCCCCTACGCAGAATCTGTCGTCTATCATCCGCACAATACCGCGCCGCCGTTGACATTCAATATCTCGCCGGTGATGAAGCTGGCCCAGTCGGATGCGAGAAAGACAATGGCGCCCGCCAATTCCTCGGCTTGCGCCGGACGGTCCATTGGGATCAATGACACATGCTTGTCCGCGTCGGGTTCGGTGAGGGCGTTATGTGACATGTCGGTATCGACCCAGCCGGGGGCGACACAATTGACACGGATGCCGTCGGGGGCGAGTTCGGTTGCCCATGATTTGGTCGCCGAGATCACCGCGCCCTTAGTGGCGGCGTAGTGCGAATGCAACGCCTCGCCGCGTTGCCCGGCGGTCGACGAGATATTGACGACTGCGCCCTTCGTTTGTTGCAAATGCGGCAGTGCCGCGCGCGTGCAATAGAAGATGCTCTTAAGGTTGACCGCCAGCATCTGCTCAAGCTGCGCGTCGGTCATGGAGGCGAGCGGCGCTTCGGTCCAGATGCCGGCGTTGTTGACCAGGACATCGAGCCGACCGAAATCTTCGACCGCCTGCGCGATCAGGTGATCGACCGCCCGGGGGTCGGCGACATCGGCGCGGTAGGTGCGCGCGGTCACGCCGAATTGCGACAGGTCATCCAACAGTGAATCGGCGGCTTGCTCGTTCTGATGGTAATTGGCGGCGATGTGGGCGCCGTGTTCGGCGAAGAGGATCGCCGCGGCACAGCCGATGCCGCGTGATGCGCCCGTGATCAGGACGGTTTTGCCGGTGAAGTCGATGGTCACGACCTGACAATATACAGGTATCGAGATCGTACGGCCATGGGGCCCGCCCCACACATCCCATTGGGACCAAGGCCGGGCACGGCCCGCCGCTGGTCCTGCGGGTCCCGCTTGTCCCGAGCGTAGCCGAGGGAAGCGGATGCGCGGGGAGCGAAGCGAACGGGCGCCCCCGCGGAGCTCATTCCCGGCTGGATCAAGCCCGTGGCCATCCTCGGAGCGACAGGTTAGAGACGATACCCGATGGGCGGCCCAATCCCTTATATATGTACAGTTTGCCGGCTTGAGATCACCCATGGCCATCGTATCCGATCCGCAAAAGGTGCGACAATCGCACTTCGCCGCCGCCCACAACGGGTTCTATCCCGATGATCCGGTGGCGCTGACCAAGCAGTTGGCCGAGCTGTTTCGCAAGGCCGATCGCGCCGAGGTCGATGGCGCCATCGCGGCTATCATCGCCCCGCATGCCGGGTACACCTATTCCGGCGCGGTCGCGGCGGCCGCATACAAGCAGATTCAGGGATTGGCGTTCGACACGGTCGTGGTGATTGCCCCGTCGCACCGGGCGTTTTTCCGTGGGGCGGCGGTCTATTCCGGTGGCGCCTACCGCACGCCGTTGGGGGATGTCCGCGTCGATTTGGATTTCTGCCGACGGTTGACTGCGTTTGATCCGGTGATCGCGCTCTCCGATTTGGGTCACGACGCCACCGGCGGCGGCTGGGAGCATTCGCTGGAGGTGCATCTCCCCTTTCTGCAAATCGTGTTGGGACAATTCGCGTTGGTGCCCGTGGTGATGGGCGATCAGGAGTATCAGACCGCCAAGAAGCTCGGCGAACACCTCGCCCGACTGGCGACACTGGACCGCACGCTGATCGTTGCGTCCTCGGATCTGGCGCACGGGCATCCGTACGACGTCACACGCCGTCTCGATGACACCGCGGCGGCGGCGGTCGAAGAATTCTTTCCCCCCGACTTTTACGATCAGTATGCCTCGGGGGCTTTTGAGGCGTGCGGCGGCGGGCCGATGACCGCGGCAATGATCGCCGCGCGGGCGATGGGCGCCGACCGTGCGCGGGTGATCGACCGCTGCAATTCGGCCGATGTGACCGGCGAACGCACGGGGTACATCGTCGGGTATCTGTCGGCGGTGATGTACCAGTCCTCGTCAGTGGTGCGGTCCATGGAGAATCGAGAGCGCCTATACGTGCCGGATAATTCCGACGACACAACGCACGCCAGACCCGGCGCGCGCGCGCTGCTCTCCGAACACTTCCTCTCGCCGCCGGAACGGGACATCCTGCGCACGACCGCGCGCCGCTCGATCGAACGGGCGGTCAAAGGCGCGAAGTTTGAGTGTCCGACAGCGTCGAGTGAGACACTGCGCGCCAAGCGCGGCGCCTTTGTCACGCTGCGCCACCATGGCGCGTTGCGCGGCTGCATCGGGTATGTGCGGCCGTACAAGCCGCTCATCGATGCGGTCTGGGAGATGGCGGAGTCGGCGGCGACGCGCGATCCGCGTTTTGTGCCGGTCTCCCCGGCCGAGGTCGACGAGCTGGAGATCGAGATCACCGCGCTCTCGCCGTTGCTTCGAATCTCCAACCCCGATGATGTGCTGGTCGGACGGCATGGGGCGGTCGTCACGCAGGGGCATCGCACCGGCGTGCTGTTGCCGCAGGTTCCACTCGAAAACGATTGGGACCGGGAGACATTTCTGACGCACGTGTGCCGCAAGGCCGATCTGCCCGATCTGGCCTGGCGCGATCCGAAGACGACGATCGAGGTGTTTACGGCGGAGGTGTTTTGAAGCGCGTACCCGGCAGGTCGTTCTGAAATGTCGATGTCTGCGCACCGTGTCATCGGCCGGCTCAGTGATGACGTGCGGCTGTTTTTGGACCGGCACGTATTGGGATTGCAGCCCGATCCGGAGACCGTCGCGCCGCCACGTGATGTCTCGGCGTTAGTCTTGCCGAACGGAATCGACCGGTCGGATGTCAACGGACCGGCGTGGATTCTGGAGCGCGAGCATCTCGCCGCGTGGCCGAAGCGTCGCACGGCGATCGGCGCACAGGCATACCGTTTCGAGCGCAATGCCGAGTATGATTGCGGGTGGCGGTTGGTCGATGTCGCGTCGCGGTTTGTCAGGGCACGGCACGCCGTGCCCCTGCGGACAGATGAACGACAGACAGTGTCGCATTTTGATTTGGTGACAATCGTGCCGCCGCCGCTGGTGTGCATGCGCGTTTCGGCGCTGCCCTGGCTGGCGCAGCGTCTCGCGGCGATGTTGCATGCCGAGTACCGCGACGATGTGATCCGCGTGAATGCGCCGTATGCGCAGCATCCCGACATGGTGGCGCGGCTGCCGGTGACGCCGACGGAATTGTTTGCGATCGATGAGGCCAGGGCCGTTTCGGGTCGCGGCGTGCTGCTGTGTGACCGGCGATGGCATAAAGGACGGACGATGACAATTCTGACGAAACTGCTGGCGCGTCACGGCGCCGGCGTCACGCGGTTGACCTGGTTGGACTGATGAGCGACGATACGCAGACACTCGACCGCACGATTCTCTATGCGCTGACAGTGCATCTGCACCTGTCGCCGAGGATGATCTTCGCGTTGGTCGCCGAGCACGGCTCGACGCAGGATGTCTGGGATGCCGAGTTCGATGATGTCGCCGCCGCGCTCGGTCTGGAAGAAGACGCGCGCGAACGCTGGGCGCTGGCGCACAACAGTCTCGACTTGATCGCCGAGGAGTTCGATCACATCACGTCCGACTCGGTCAGCGCACTGGTCATCGGCGACACGGCATATCCCCGGCGCCTCGAACGTTTGGGCGATCCGCCGCCGCTGTTGTATGTGCACGGGGAATCGCCCGACGGGGAGACGCCGTGTGTCGGCGTGGTCGGCACCCACGAGGCCGACGCCGAGGGGATCGCCGATGCGGTGGCGTGGGGACGCGGACTGGCCGAGCGCGGTGTCACAGTGATCTCCGGTCTGGCGCGCGGGATCGACGGCGGCGCGCACACCGGCGCGCTGGCGGGATCGGGCAAGACAGTCGCCGTGCTCGGGAGCGGCTTCGCCAACATTTATCCCCCCGAGCATCGCGGCCTGGCCGAGCAGATCACGACCCAGGGCGCGCTGGTCTCCGAGTACCCGCCGAATGCCTCGATCACCAAAGCGCGGCTGATCCGCCGCAACCGGCTGATCGCCGCCCTCTCGGATGCGCTCGTGGTGGTGCGGATTCACGAGGGCACGCGCGGCACGATGGAAGCGATCGACCGGGCGGGCGATGTCGCGACACCGGTTTTCATCGTCGCCAGCGACACGTCGGAGGCCGCCCAACGCGCGATCGTCAGCGGCGCGATTCCCCTCGGACGCATTCCGGATTTCAATTTGGTGCTGGGGAGTTTTTGAACGGATCAGTCGATTGGGGTCCGAAATCCGACAATTACGCGTTTGGAGATTTCTCACCGCTCCCTCGCACTGCGTGCGAGGTCGGGATTCGGAACGACCGCTCCGTATCCGTTGATCAGGTAAAAGTCAGAGCGATTCAATGTCATTCCGAACCCCCGAGCCCCGCCGAGGGCGGGATGGAGGGGTGAGGAATCTCTGGCGCGACAATACCGCCCATGCAAGTGCCGCGTCCGGACGGCGGGTATTCGACCGGGATCCGGGAACAGGTGACAGGGCTGGGAAACCCGGCGCCGACGGAACAATCTCGAAATCCTGTGCTTACGTCAGCGTGTAGCCGCCGTCGACGATGATCGTCTGACCGGTAATCCAGCGAGCGGCGTCGGTGCAGAGGAAGACCACGACACCGGCGACTTCATCGGGCGTGCCGATCCGCCCGAACGGTGTCCGTCGCACCACCTCGCGCACCATGTCATCGTAATTGGGAAACGACTTGAGCGCGTCGGTGTCAATGAAGCCGCCGGAGACGGTGTTGACATTGATGCGACGCGGCGCCAGTTCGTAGGCGAGATAGCGTGTCAGAGTTTCAATCGCGGCCTTGGAGATTCCGATCGCCGCATAGCCGGGGATGTAACGGATCGAGCCGAGCGAGGAGAGCGCGACGATCTTGCCGCCGTCGGGCATCATCGGCACCGCCTTCTGCGCGCAGAAGAGCATCGCCTCGGCGTTGGTGTGCAGCGACAAGTCCCAGGCGCGTTCGTCGACCTCCATGATGTTGGCAAACAGACCGAGCGCGGCATTGGAGACCAGAATATCGACCTTGCCGAAACGGTCGCCGACTTCGTCGAAGAGCTTGGCGTGGAAATCCTTGTTGCCGATGTTGCCGCGCACCGACATCGCCTGCACGCCGTGTCCTTCAAGCTCGGCGACGGTCTCGGCGGCGGCGCTGCGGGAACGGAAGTAGTTGACCACCACATGGCAGCCGCGTGAGGCCAACCGGACCGCGACCGCGCGGCCGATCCCTTTGGTGCCGCCGGTGATGACCGCGACTTTGTCTGTAAGGTCGCGCGCCATAACGGTTTGCGGATTCTCGGCGATGGCGGAGTCGGGCATGGACTTTTCCGGACGTTTGCTGATCCATCCTACCAAACTGCCCAGGCAAAGGCAATACCATAACCGCCATCGACATGCGCGGCCGCACTGACAAAAGCCGAAATGGTTCGGAACCGATTGGATTTGGCGGGTATTATTTTCTTGTGGGGTTCACGCTCGCCGCATATACTGGCGCCCGACCGTTAGACTGAAAACGTCGGTCAGACGCCGAAGGGGGCAGCGACGGTCGCTCTGCAAAACGATGACCAGGCATCTTCGCCGTCAGGTCCACTTCACATTCAATCCATAAAGGCCCCACACGTGGGCCGGCGCGAGCGGGCGTCAGTTCGATTCGGCATGCGTCTATGAGTTCAGCATGGCACCGTTCGTTCATTGGGCGGACGGAGTATCCAATGGGGGATGGGACATAACAGTGCAGTAAACCGTATCACAACGCTTCGGAGAGACCCGAAGAGGGAGAGTCACATGCACAAGCACATCAAATGGACGCTGATCCCGCTGATGTTGATCGCCGTCGGGTGCAGCAAAGCCCCGGTCGAGGATTTCAGCATGGCCGATCAATCCATCGAAGGCGCGCGCATGTCGAAGGCGGAGCAGTTTGCCTCCGAGGAATGGCGCATGGCGATGGATACGCTGGAAGCGGCCAAGACCGAGAAGGCGAAGCAGGATGACCGTTTCACCATGTTCCGTTCGTACGGCCACTCCAAGGAGCTGGCGCAGAGCGCGGCCCGTCTGGCCGCCGAGGCGAAAACCGCCGCGGAGCAGGAGATCGCTTATCGTCGCCAGCAGGCCGAGGAACAGATCGCCTCGGCGCGCGGCCAGATCGAACAAGTGTCCGCGCTGTTGGCCACCGCACCAGTCGGCAAGGGCAATCGCGCCGACATCGAGCTGATGAAGCAGGATCTGGAAGCGATGAAGCTGGTGCTCGATGAGACCGCCGGCGACCTCCAGCGCCTCGATTTCGATGCGGCCGCGAGCAAGACGCAGACCGTGCTGGACAAGTGCGCGCAGATGACGACGGAACTGCAGGCGGCGATTCAGAAGAAGAGCCGGGCGTAATCGCCTATCCGGCGTCGTGACGCACACCGCGATCGCCCGATGCGATTCCCATCGACGATTGCCTGAATTGGTCCGACAGTCGCCCCGCCCGCGGCAGCGGACGGGGCGATTTCGTACGTACAATACAATCGGGGGGGGCAAGACCCAATGCGTGTACCTCGTTGTGGCACCGCGCTGATTACTGGAATGCGACGGCACATTGTAATCATGGGAGTCGCGGCACTGATGATGTCATCGTGCGGATCCGAGCCGGTCAAAAGCGCCGACCCGGCCTGGCGGGCGCTCGGTGAAGCCGAACGCGTCGGCGCGGCGGAATACGCCCCGGAGCTGTGGCTGTCCGCTCAGCAACTGTACGACTCGGGCTGGACTGTCTTCACTGCGCAGAAAGGGCGTGTCCCCGGATTTCGTCACTACGACGTTGCCGAATCGCTGTGGGCGAAGGCGGAACGCACCGCCGAAACCGCTGCCGACTCGGCCCTGGAAGCGCATGCGCGTCACCGCGCGCGGCAGGAGCGCCGCCTGAGTGAATTGACCAATGCGCTGGCGACCTACGAGACCATCGCCGAAGAGCATTTGAGCCGGATGCGCTTGCGCCGGCCCCTGGTGCAGGCGACGCTGAATTTGGAGAATGCCCAACGCCTCATCGAGCAAATGGCCGAAGCGCGGGCAATCGATGATGCGCTGGTGAGAGCGGATGCATCGATCAGCGCGCTGGCGGCGACGATCGACGGCCACGCGCCCGATCCGTCCGACCTGACCGCATCGCGCCATGCGATCGAACGCACCGTGGCGTGGTCGGCGCGAACCGACTCGGCCGCGATGATCGTCGTCAAGGAGAGCCGCACCGCCTATCTGCTCCATCGCGGACGGATGATCGCGCAGTATCCCGTCGAACTGGGTTATCGTCCCGAGCGGCAAAAAGCGCGCGCCGGCGACGGCGCGACGCCCGAGGGTGAATATCGCGTCACCATGTGGCGCAACAAGGGCAGCAAGTATTACAAGGCGCTGATGCTGGATTATCCGAACGAACGAGACCGCGTGCGCTTCGCTTCAAGCAAACGCAATGGCGATGTACCGCGGCACGTCGGCATCGGCGGAAATATCGAGATTCACGGCGAGGGGGGCCGCGGCAAGGATTGGACCGAAGGATGCGTGGCGCTGCGCAATGATGACATGGACGAAGTCATGAAGCGAATGAAGGTCGGCTGCTGGGTGACCATCGTCCGTCACGTGGGAGAGTGGCCGTTATGACCCGGCGTCACGGGTACATACTGGGCGTCGTCATCGCGGGGGCCGTCATCGCGTCGGTGCCGTTGCTGTCGCGCGGTCAGCCGGGCGCCGTCGTTCCCGACAACTCGCTGGCGCTGTTGTCGGCGCAGCGGCTGGCGATGGTCCCGGCCGACGAGCGTCCTCCGCGTAAGACTGCGAAGAACACGCGTCCGTCGCGCAAACCGTACGTCGTCATCGACACGCACACCAATCGCATCTATCTGCGCACCATCGACAGCGTGCTGTTTTCCGCACTGTGCTCAACCGGGACCGGCGCCGAATTGACCGACTCGACTTCGGGACGCTCGTGGCGATTCGACACGCCGCGCGGCATCTTCACGGTCAGCTCGAAGCTCTCCGATCCGCTGTGGCGCAAACCCGACTGGGCATTCATCGAGGAAGGCGAACCGCTTCCCAACGATCCCGAGGAACGCTTCGATCCCGAGGCGATGGGCGAGTATGCCATCGGTTTCGGCGATGGATACTTTATTCACGGGACAATCTACGAGCGTTTGATCGGCGTGGCAGTCACGCACGGGTGCGTGCGTGTCGGCTCCGACGATCTGCGGCAGATTTACAAGCGGGCCGACATCGGCACGCGGGTCGTGATTTTCTGATGCATGCATTCAGATCAATTGCGCTGCCTGTCTTGTTCGCGGCCGTTATGGGCGCGACCTGTCATGCGCAGAGCGATTCCCTGCGCGCGCGATTTGCGAGCGATACGATCTACTACGCATCCATCGACGGCGCGCATCGCCGGATCGCCTTTGCGTACGGCGCTTATCCTCTCGTTGCGGTCAGCGTCGCGCCCGACGATTCGGCCGACTGGAACGATTTCGTTGCGGCGTTTACCGAACGCACGAGGGCATGGCAGAGCGTGCGCGACCGCGTTCTCTGGGATGGGACTGCGCACGTGCCGGAGAATGTGGTCGACGTCGTCTCGAAAGTGACCCGGGCGACGCGCGAGCACATCCAGCGCATCCAGCCGTGGCGGTTTCAAATCGAGTTGAGCGGGAATCTGACGTTGCGCATCGCGGTCGCCGATTCGACCGGCGACGGGGCGGCGCTGAATGAGCGGATGCACAATGCGTGGCGATGGCTCGGCGCATTCGGCTCGCACCGCGCGGTCGACTGCACGGTCAGCGCCCAGGACGCACAGACACTGTACTACGCGCTGGAGCCGGGCACCCCGGTCGTGCTGCTGAATCGCCGGGAGTGATAGAAAAGAATCCGTTTTGCAAAACCCCACCCAGTAGCTATAGTGGATTGTAGCCTGAATTCCTTCGTCGCGCCCCTTCGCGTCGAAAGAGGCCGCTGTGACAGCGTGGCCATACACACACCGCATGTCCCGCCTGATTCTCTGCGGCGTACTGGTTTGCGCGATGCGTGTCATTTCGCTGCCGGCGGCGGAGAGCGGCGATCCGCGGTATGATCTGAAAATCCTGAAGGACCGAGTTCGGGGATCGGAGCCGAAATCGAAATCTGCTGCCACTCCGATCGGCAACGGCACAGAGCAGCCAGTACTGGCCGGTCCCATCCTGCCGCCGGTGTCTGTGCCATCGCCGGGGATGATGCTCGGCCAAACCCCGGTTGAGGAGCAACACCTGGCATCACAAGGCAGGCAGGTGGCGCGACAGCCGGGTTCGAATTTCGTTCATTTCACCTGGATCGATTCGTGTTGGATTTGTCTGGATCCGTGGCCCAACCTTTCTTCACAAAATGTCTATGCGTGCTATGACATCGCGCAGGACGTTCTCATTCCGGAATTTCCCAGCCCACATTTGTGGCCGGACTATGGATTCGCGGGCGGCCCGCGCCTGGACGTCGATTCCGACAACCTGGCGCACGTTGTTTTCCACATGTATCCCGATTTCGGAAGTGAGACATACAGTTTGTGGCACGTTTATTTCCCCATTGAGGGAACCGCCGACATACTACTACCAGAGGAACTTCCGTTACTCATTCCATTTCCACCGTCGACAGTCTTCCCCGATATAGCGGTCGCGGCGAATGCAGGGGTGCACAAGGACAACGCCAACGATGTCTTGCATGTCATTGCGACATCTCCTGCGGACGAGAGCGGAGCGCCACCGCACATTATCGCGTACTGGCGATACGATTACAGCAACCCGGACTGGCCTGCGCCTGTGATCATCGATTCCACCGACATCATCGGGTATGTCATCGATGCGGCCGATGGGACCGACAAAGTCGCGGTCGCGTTCCATACGAGCTACGATCCGTCGTTTAACGGCCTCAACAACATCGCTCTCCGACAGTCGCAGACAGGCGGGGCAGGATGGTTGAGCGGCAACGAGTTGGGCGACGACACACGCACGATCATCACTAACTATACCGATCCTGCGACACCGGGGCCGCAGGCATACGTGCACATCTCCATCGCCTACGACCATGATGCCAATCTGCATTTAGTCTGGGATGAGCAGCGCCGGGCCAACTTGAGCGAGCAGGTGGCGATCAAACACTGGAGCAGCGCGACACAATCGATCAGTACCGTGGCGAGGGGATATTATCCCAACAATGGGAACTGGGAGTTCAATCTTAATCTCGCCAAGATCACATTGGGTGTCGGTGATGGCTCGACCATGTGCACTTCATACGGACCGAACGAAGACTTTCTGTATGTTACCTACTCGAAGCACTGCGGCGAGACACCGGAAGAACGGGGCGACACTGCCGTCACAGGGCGCTGCAACAGCGAATTGTATTTGGTTATGTCACCTGACGGCGGGAGTCATTGGTCCAAACCCGCCAACCTGACGAATACCAAGACGCCGAATTGCAATGCATTGAATGCGGACAGCGTCTGCGTCTCGGAGGACTGGGCGACCATCGGACGGGATGTGTCGGATGTCGATATCTTCTATATCGCCGATCTGAATCCTGGTCCCTACGATGCCGCAACGGGCGAGAGGATCAATGTGGCCATGTACCTGAGATTATCCGGGGGCACGACCGATGATCCGCTGTTCTGTCCGGGGTGCCATTGCCCGTGCCATGGTGATCCGAACTGCGACGCCATCATCAATGTTTTTGATGTTGTCGCCGCAGTGGACGCCGCTTTCCGCAGTGTCCCCTGCGAGGAATACCTTCTTTGCGCCGTCTGCGACTCCGACATCAATTGTGACGGGATGGTCAATGTTTTCGACGTCGTGACGTTTGTCGATGTCGCGTTTCGCGCCGGTGATCCCGTCCTTCTCATCTGCGATCCGTGTTCAATGTAAGTCAGATTGGGGGGGGCACACGGGCCCGCCCTTATGTGCACACTGGCACTTTCCGGGACAGCCCAGATCGATCGGCCATCGATGGGCACGGAGGGCGCTACTTTGCGCGGTGTAACTTACTGCGTTTGCGCGTTGCCGTTTTCCGGCCGTTGAGGGGGACGAGCGCCGCTTCGATGACTTCGGTCATGTTCGCCACCGGGATAAACGAGACCTTCTCTTTGACTTCGGCGGGGACGCCTTCCAAATCCTTGGCGTTGTCCTTCGGGATCAGCACTGTTGTGATGCCCGCGTGATACGCCGCCAGCGACTTTTCTTTCAATCCGCCGATCGGCAACACATCGCCGCGCAGTGTGACTTCGCCGGTCATCCCCAGCCGTGGGCGCACCGGACGTCCGGAAAACGCGGATGCAATTGCGGTGGCCGCGGTGATCCCGGCGGAGGGACCGTCTTTGGGTGTCGCGCCGGCCGGGACATGCACGTGCACGTCGGAATCGGCGAAGACTTTGGGATCGACGCCGATGAGTTTGTGATGCGAGCGCACCCATGAGTAGGCCGCCTGCACCGACTCCTTCATGACATTGCCCAGCAGGCCGGTGTAGACCAGCGATTTGCGTCCGGGCATTTTGGTCGCTTCGACGAAGATGACCATGCCGCCGACTGCGCTCCACGCCAGCCCCGGCACGACACCGATCTGCGAGCCGCGCGAGACGATTTCGGGGATGAACTTGGTCGGTCCCAGGTACCTGGGCAGATCATTGCCGCGCACCGATGTGCGGCCGCGTTTGCCGGAGGCGACCTTGCGCGCCACCTTGCGGCAGACGGTTGCGATTTCGCGCGCCAGGTTGCGCACACCTGCTTCGCGCGTGTAATCGCGGATCAACCGGGCGATGGCATCCTGTGTGATCGACAATTGGGTTGTCTTCAAGCCGTGATTGTCCAATTCGCGCGGGACGTGGTAGCGCTTGGCGATCTGAATCTTCTCCAATGTCGTGTACCCCGGCATGGTGATGGTCTCCATGCGGTCGCGCAACACGCCGGGGATCGGATCCAACAGATTCGCCGTGGTGATGAACATGACCGACGAGAGATCGAAGCCGACATCGAGATAGTGATCGGAGAAGGCGTTGTTCTGCTCGGGATCGAGCACTTCCAACAACGCCGAGGCGGGATCGCCGCGGAAGTCGACGCCGATCTTGTCGATCTCATCGAGCATGAAGACGGGGTTTTTGACTCCGGCGCGTCGCAGCCCCTGAATGATCCGGCCCGGTAGCGCGCCAATGTAGGTACGACGGTGTCCGCGGATCTCGGCTTCATCGCGCATGCCGCCCAAGGACACGCGCGCAAACTCGCGTCCCATCGCGCGCGCGATCGAGCGTCCCAGCGAGGTCTTGCCGACACCGGGCGGGCCGACCAGACACAGGATCGGTCCTTTGACCGACGATTTGAGTTTGCGCACCGCAAGGAATTCGACGATGCGGTCTTTGACTTTCTCCAGTCCGTAATGATCCTCGTCGAGCGTCGTCTGCGCGTGCTTGATGTCGAGGTTGTCTTCGGTTGTTTTGGTCCACGGCAATGTCACCAGCCAGTCGAGATATGTGCGGCTGACAGTGTACTCGGCGGACGACGGATTCATCTTCTCCAGGCGGTCCAGTTCGCGCGTCGCGGCTGTTTGCGCGTCCTCGGGCATCTTCGCTTCGGTGATTTTGGCGCGAAACTCCTCGATGTCGCGCGTGTGATCGTCGGACTCGCCCAGCTCCTTCTGGATCGCCTTGATCTGCTCGCGCAGGATGTACTCCTTCTGCATGCGTCCCATTTCCGAGGCCGCCTGCGACTGGATTTTGCGCGAGAGCTCCAGGACTTCGACTTCTTTGTGCAGGAGCGCGATGACTTTGTCGAGCCGCTCGGGCACAGCAAACGTCTCCAGCACCGCCTGCTTTTCGCTGTGGTCGATATTGAGATTGGCGGCGATCAGATCGGCGAGCTTGCCGGGCTCTTCGGTGTTCATCGCCGTGACCTGCAATTCGTCGGAGAGATACGGTGAGAGCTCGACCGCGCGCTTGACCAGTTCCAATGCATTGCGCATCGACGCTTCGATCGGCACCGAACGATCCAACGGGTCCTCATGGCTGGTGATACGCGCGACGACGAACGGCGTTGAGCGCACGATTTCGCTGATGGAAAAGCGGACATTCCCCTGCACGAGACACCGCACCGAACCATCGGGAAAGCGCAACATTTTCAGAATTGTGCCGACCGTGCCCACGGTGAACAAATCGTCGGCCGATGGATCGCCTTTGTCGGGATCCTTCTGCGCGACCAGGCCGATCTGGCGACCGCGCATCAGGGTCTGATCGATCAGGCGGGCGTACTTCTGATCGGAGACCAATAGCGGCGCGACCATCGACGGAAACACGACCGTCCCCCGCGTCGGGAGAATCGGAAGCTGCTCGATCTCCGGTCCCGGTGGCGCGGACGCTTTGCGTTCGTCGACGGCAACGGCTATCGCCACGGTATCATCCTTCGGCTATCGGGATTTGACGCGCCTGCCCCGGTGTGACGGATCGTTTCGTCAGTGCAATTTCCAGAAACCCTTCACGAAACCGGGCGTTGATCTTTTCGGGATCGACCGAATCGGGCAGATAGATGTTTCGTTCGAATCGTCCGGTCGCGATTTCCATGTTGCGGTAGGCGCAGCCATCGGGCACGACCGTATGCGGACGCTCGCCGCGGATGGTCAGCACCGAGTTTTGCAGGGTGATCGAGACATCCGCGGGCTTGACGCCGGCTAATTCGACCAAAATGACCACGTTGTCGGCGCTTTCCCAGACATCGGTCAGGGGTCGCCAGAGACGATTGGCCGAGGGACCCTTGCGCCAGCCGGAGAGTTGATTGAACAGGAGGTCCATCTCCTCCTGCATCTGGCGCATGTCCTGAATGAGGTCCTTTTTGAATTCCGACATGCTCATTTGTTCTGCTCCGTGATGCTCATGCCGATGCATGCTTCCTGTCATTCTTGTCGGCGTCCGCCGACAGCCGGTTAACGTCTGCAGGGTGCGTGTCTTATTCGACCCATCGCGCGAGTGAGTCGGCCATGATGTCATAGAGCGGGTCGCGTTGGTCCGATTCCACCAGTTTGTTGTAACCCGCCAGGTAACGTTGGGTTTCGGCGGTGTCGCCGCGTCGCCAGTGCACCTCGGCAACAGCCAGCCACAATGGCGCCTGGTCGTCGTATGAGGCCAACGCGCCCTCGAGGATCACCAGCGCCGAATCGAGCTGCCCCAGTTCCATACGGCAGATCCCCAGTCCATGCAGCCAATGCGGGCGCCGCTCGCGGCGCACGGCATTCTCAAAATGAGACAGCGCCGACGCCGCGTCGCCGGTACGCAGCAACGCCATGCCGAGCGAGTATTCGCCGTCGGGATCGCCCGGCAAAAGCCGCAGCGCCCGACGCGCGAAGGGCACGGCTTCGTCCCACCGGCCTGCGAGATTGAGCAGGTGTCCCAGTCGAAAATACGCCTGCGCATTGATCGTATCGCGCGCCGCGACACTCCGATACCAATCGATGGCCGCCGCATGATTGCCCAGCAACTCGTGACACATTCCGAGATTGAGCCGGTACCGCGTGTGCTCGCTGACCAAGAGCGCCTCCTCGTAATGGCGGATGGCGCTGTGCCATTCGCCGCGCTTGCGGTAATACTGGCCGAGCAGTTCATGGCCGTAATCGGAACGTGAACGGTCAAGACGCAGCAACGATTCGACGCGCAGCAGTTCGGCGGCGCCGTCGACGGAAAATGCCAACCACAAACCCGCCGACAGAGTCGCCACCACAACGGCCGCGCGGCGCATCGCGCCGGATATACGGTCCAGCCAAAGGGCCGCAGCGACCAGAGCGGGTGCGGAGAGCAGGCAATACAAATCCCAATCGCGCGCCCAGCCGAGTTTGGGATCGAGCAGGCAGGCGAAGAGCAATGGCACCCCAGCCGCCAGAATCCAGAATGTCCGGCCACTTCTTGTGAATGATGTTCCGGCTGCGACACGGACACGCATCACGGCCGCGGCCGCCGCTGCGAGAACGAATGCCGGCGCCAGCAGCACCCAATGATTGATGCCGTCGAGCCAATGCGAAACGGAGAGCAGGCCGTAGTCATGTGGCGCCTGTCCCCATAACGGCAGCATCCAGTGACCGGCGCCCGCAACGCCCTTGATCTCCTGGTGCCAGAACGCGGTTCCGACGAATCCGCCGACCAGAGTTATCGCGATCAGCGGCGTTGTCAAATGCCGCCAACGCCGTGTCTGTCCGGTCGACGCGGCCGCGCCGGACCCGGTCCAGAGCAGATACAACATCGCCGGGGCCAGCAGGATTGCCGTGATGTGCGAGAGGATCGCGATGCACCACAGGATGATCATCCACGTGGCTGACAGCGTTCCCTTGCGGTACGCATTGGCCGCCAGTGTCCAAAGGCTGAACGCCGCAAAGGGAAGCGCGTACGATTCGACATATCCGGCCAGCAATCGCACCGATCCGAAGGTCGCAAGCCAGAAGATTGCTGAACGGCGGGGATCGGTCTGATCCGGCGCGGTCGTGCCCACCGCCAACGGCAGCAGATACCACAGACCTGCCATCCACAGCATGGCCGAACACACGGAGACGGCGGCCAGCGACTCGTACCCGTCGATTCCCCACTGTTGCGGCGCGAACGTCATGATCGCCGAAGCCGCGACGGTCGGAATGATCTCCGTGGCGAACCAGTTGAGTCCATCGGAGACCTCCGTGGCGCGCAGCACGCCGTCGCCGAGAAACGGCGCGCGCGCGCGCAACAGGTAGGCCAGGACGCCGGTCGCCGCGACACAGGCGATGCCGCCCAGCGCCTGCGACGGACGCAGTTTGCGAGCCAGGGTCGATGTCAACTCATGGCCGAAGGCAACGACGAGAAGTCCGGCAGCGAGGGCGGCCCCAAACGCCCAGTGGAATCCCATTGGGAGAAAGGCCAGATGATTGATCCCCCACAGGCGCACATCACCGAACCACTGCGCGATCAAAACGAAGCCGCCCCACAGCGCGACTGCAATCAGCGCGGGCCGGATTCCGGTTTTACGGGCGTGTACAACGGGATCGCTGTTCGAGAAGGCAGCCACAATCCGTATGCGAGCATGCACGGGTGTTTATACATTGAAACGGAATAGTATATAGTCGCCGTCGTTGACGGTGTACTCTTTGCCTTCCAGCCGCGCGAGACCCTCCTTGCGCGCCTGTGCGGTCGAGCCGCAGCGCAACAGATCATCCAGTGCAAAGACCTCGGCACGGATGAAGCCCTTCTCAAAATCGGAGTGGATGACCCCCGCCGCTTCCGGTGCGGCTGCGCCGCGACGGACTGTCCAGGCGCGCACATCTTTTTCCGAGGAGCCGGTGAAGTACGTGATCAGTCCCAGCAGATCATATGAGGCGGCGATCATGCTGTCTAAAGCCGAGACTTTCAGGTCGTAGTCGGCCATAAACGCGGCGCGGTCCGGCGCATCCAGCGTCGTCAGTTCGGCCTCGAGTTTGCCGCGCAGGATTTTGACCAGCGTGCGCGGGCCGGGATCGAGCCGCTGCGACCATGCCGCTTCGCTGTCGGGCAGGCCGTCATCGGGAGCGTTCACCAATGCCAGGAGCGGTCGTCGTGACAGAAAGCCGTAACCGCGCAGCAAATGCTCATCGGCGGGCGTCAACTCGATCGTGCGCAGCGGCTGTTCGGATTCGAGCGCGGCGCGGCAGCGTTGCAACGCCTCGAATTCCAGGCGATTGTCATCGCGTCCCGAGTCGATCTCTTTTTTCAATCGTTCGTAGCGTTTCTCCAGCACGGCCAGGTCGGCCAGGATCATCTCCTCGCCGAGGCGCTTGAGTTGGGCGGCGGGATCGGGATTTTCGCCGAATGCGCGCAGAACGGCGATCAAAGCGTCGGTTTCGCGCACGGCCGGGGGCAACTGCACCGCCTCACCGCCGTCTTCGCCCAGCGGCGGGAAGTCGAAATACTCGATTTCCGCATGCACTTTCTTCGGCGGCTTGAACAAGTCAAAGAGATGGTCCAGTCGTCGGTCAGGAACCTTGACCATGGCCCGGCGCACCTCATCGCGCGCCTGGTAGGCGTCGGGATCGGTGTGGGCGCCGGCAACGGCATTGAAGACCGTCGTCTTGCCGACCCGTGGCGCCCCGATGATACCGAGCTTCAGCATGATGGGTTGTTCATGAGTCCGTCAGGCGGCCGCCGTCGGATCCTCGAAGTACTTGCGGTCCGAAGCGCCGGGTGTCGGATCGACTTCGTATAGCTCGCACTGCCGCTGGACCAGCGCCAGATCGCCCAGCCCGACATCGACCGCGCGCCGCAGCGTGCGACGAATTTGTTCGGCGATATTGGTCAGCTTGAAGCGTTCCCTGACCGTGACCAATGCGACCACTTCGGGGTCTTCGTGCAGGCCCGTCGGTTTGTCTTTCGCCTGGAATCCCAATGAGCGCTGTGAGGCGGCGATTTGTTCGGTAAATTGTTCCAGGGCGCGCGAAACTTTCAGTTTCTTCACGGCCAATTCGCCGAGTTCCTGCAGGATGGTCAACTGTTCATCGGACAACGAAGCGAGCACCGCATCGGTCAGTTCCCGTCCCTTGGCCATACGCCTCCCCGGGCGGCATGAAATGTTGGGAATCGGCCGCCATCTAGTGAAGGTACGGCAATCGGTCGACGGATCAAAGCGGCGGCGGAAATCACACCTTGCCACAAACCGGCGTGACGCGTAGTTATCGATGATACCGATATGCGCATCCTGTTGACCGGTGGAACCGGGTTTGTCGGGCGGGCCCTGGTGGCGGCGTTGTGTGATGACGGCCATCAGTCCGTCGTGCTGTCACGTCGCGACAAACCGCCGGTGTCTTGGCCGTCGGGCGCGACGTTGCGTCGCTGGTCCGGTCCGCCGGCGGCGATACCACCGGACGCGATCGACGGTGTTGACGCGGTCATCAATCTGGCGGGCGAGTCGATCGGCGGCGGACGCTGGAGCAAGCGTCGCAAGGACATCCTCTGGATCAGCCGGGTGGAAACCACACGCCTCCTTCGCGAGGCGATCGACAACGCTGCGCAGAAACCGCGCATCATGATCTCCGGGTCGGCGGTCGGATACTACGGATTCCACGGTGATGAAGAAATCACCGAAGCCGAGTCGCCGGGGTCCGACTTTTTGGCGACGCTCTGCTCGCATTGGGAGGAAGCCGCCAAGCCGGTGGTACGGCACGGAGTGCGGTTGATGCTACTCCGAACCGGCGTCGTACTGGAAAACGGCAGCGCACTGGCGCGGATGATGCTCCCGTTTCGCCTGTTTGTGGGCGGGCCGGTCGGCAGCGGCGGGCAATATCTGTCCTGGATTCACCGCGCCGATCTGATCGGTGTGATCCGTTTTGCGCTGTCCAACGAACGGCTGTCCGGACCGGTCAATGCCGTGTCTCCCCAACCGCAGACAAATCGCGCGTTTTCCCGCAGTCTCGGGAGGATCATGCGGCGCCCCTCATTTGTTCCGACGCCGGCATTTGCCCTGCGGCTGGCGCTGGGTGAGATGGCGGACCTCATTTTGGAGGGACAGCGCGTTGTGCCACGACGGCTGGCGGAGTTCGGATTCCAATACAAATACCCCGACCTCGAGTCTGCCTTGCGCGCCATTCTCGTCTGTTAGACCTTCTGTCCATGGCGGTGATCGATTACAGCGGCGGCGCGGCCGACTCGACGGGAAAGTTCGTGCACATCATCGGACCCGATGACGAATATCTCGTGTTCGCGCCAGGCGCTTTCGCGAAGTATCATGCCAACATCGTCGAGCGCTTCTGCCGTGAACACCGCGACTTGTCCTGCACATTCAATGCGGCGCACGACGACGCTGCGTTGGACACCATCGGTTGGCGCGTCAACGGCGGCGGACGGTACCAATTGGATGGCCGCCGGCGGACATTGACGCTCTGGGATGCGTCGAGAGCATACGGCATCTTCGACGCTGCGCGCGTGCGCGCGTTGATCGCCGAAACACCGGGATGGTCCGGCTATACGATGCGTGTCGGACTGCCCGAAGATGTCTGATGCCATGAACTGCGGCGCGTGCGACGCGCAGCGTCAGCGGCCCGTCGGCGAACTGCCGATCTACATCCGCGACGGCGAGCTGCCCGACACGATCTGGCGCTGCGATGACTGCGGCACCTACATGCGCGGCATCGACTATGAGACAATTGCCGGACATGGGCATTTCGAGGTCTCCAGCTACACACCACCGGAAGCCGAGGAACGGATTCGACACGATCGGCGCGGTTTCTTCGAATACTTGCTGGCTCTCGCACAGGCCGAATACAAGCGTCCGCTGCACGGGATGCGCGTGCTCGATGTCGGTTGTTCGTATGGGATTTTGCTGGATCGCGCGCGTGAGCTGGGCGCCGCCACGGCCGGCGTTGAGGTGGTCGAACACCTGCGCGCGCGACTCCCCAGCCGCCGGCACCGGGCCTTCGCTTCACTGGACACAATCGGCGATGAGCGCTTTGATCTGATCTTCGCCATCGACAGTCTGTACTACATGAACGATCCGGCGAACTCGCTGCGGCGCATCAGCGGATTGCTCGTGCCGGGGGGCGTGCTCATTCTGCGTGTCTCCAATCGCACGCCGATCTTTCGGTTGCTGCGATTGCTGGGCAGACCGATCACCAACGATCATTTCGGCGATGCCAAGTACAACTTCACGTTTGCCGGTCTGCAACGGTTGTTGACGCGAGCGGGTTTTACGGTCCGCCGTGTCCGTATGCGCGAGCGCGGCAAGCGCGTGCATGGCGCGGCAACTTGGCTGTATTACTGGCTGTCGTTGTCGCTCAGCGCCATTTTGCGCATCAAACTAACGCCGGGGCTGATCGTGATCGCGGCGCCGGTGCGGGGGTCGTCGTGCCGTCCATAGCCGCCGTCACCACCGCCGTGCCTCCGCATGTGTTGACACAGGATCAGGCGCGCGCATTTGCGGAGAAGCACTTCCGCGCAAGGCGCGATGACATTGCCCGGCTGCTGCCCGCATTTGAGCATGCCGGGATCGCGACGCGTTATGTGGTCGTCGAGCCGGAATGGTTTGATACGGGGCATGATTTCGCCGAACAGAACGCGCAATACATCGACTGGAGCATTCGACTCGGAACCGATGTTGTCGCTTCGTGTCTGCGTCAGGCCGGTTTGGAGCCCTCGGAGATCACCCACATCGTCTTTGTCTCCACGACCGGACTGGCGACGCCCTCCATCGACGCGCGACTGGTCAACCGTTGCGCCTTGTCGTCCCACGTCGCGCGGACGCCGGTGTGGGGGTTGGGCTGCGCCGGCGGGGCGGCGGGACTGTCGCTGGCGTATCGTCTGGCGTTGTCGGATCCCGGCGCCAAAGTGCTGCTGGTCGTCGTGGAGTTGTGCAGTCTGACATTCCATCCTCACGATTTCTCCAGGTCCAATGTCATTGCGACCGCGCTCTTCGGAGACGGGGCGGCCGGGGCGGTTGTCGTCGGCGATCGCGTCACATCGCCCCATGGATCACCGCGCATTCTCGATGCGCAGAGCACGACCTGGCCCGATTCGCTCGATGTCATGGGCTGGAACTTCGATGCCTTCGGCATGCAGGTGGTCTTCTCGCGGGCGATCCCGCAGATCGTGCGGAGCAGAGTGCGGGAGAATGTCACCGCATTCCTGAAGCGCAGCACTCTGTCGCTGGCTGAATTGAGCGCACTGATTGCGCATCCCGGCGGCGCGAAGGTGATTGCCGCCTATCAGGAGGCGCTGGCGCTGCCGGATGCGATGTTCGAGCACCCCCGCGCGGTCCTGCGCGACTATGGCAATATGTCGGCGGCCAGTGCGCTGTTCGTGCTCAAACGCGTGATTGATGGCGGTGCGATTCCCGCCGGCGGACATGCTCTGCTGACCGCGTTGGGGCCGGGGTTTTCGTCGGAAAACGTGCTGCTGCGATTCTGATCCGGCGGCTATTGGTTTTCCGGCGCCGCTTCGACGGCAAAAGTTCTCGAGCTCTCGAGAAACCGCACGGTCACCACAATCGGACGGCAGCAGACGCGACAATCCTCGACAAACTGCTGTTGCGGCCCTTCGCTGGGGTCCACATCGATGTCGTTGACCTGGCCGCAGTACGGGCAGGTGTAAATCGAATCGGATTCGGGGATGGCGTCCATGGCGGCCTCGCGTAAATACGTAATGACACGTGTGCTCGGGAGTCAATGGCGGGGATGGGAGCGTGTCAAATTGAAGGGCAGGGCACGCCGTACCCCTACGCATGCCTCGTCATGCAAGATCCTTGCACGGGCAGACTCTTCAGGATCTCTTCGCGGTGTCGTGCGCCACCCGCAGGATCGCTTCGGCCGAACGGTCGATATCGTCCTGGGTCGTCGACCAGTTGACGATCGAGGCGCGCATCGCCTCGCGTCCGCGCCACCTGGTGCCCGACAGCCAGCAGGTTCCCTCCTGCTGAATGTTGCGCACGACCGCGCGCACGAACTCATCGGGATCGCCCTGCGGCGGTTCGAATCGGACCAGCACCTGATTGAGCACGACATCGTTGAGCGGCTTGACCATTGCGTCCTGAATCAATTGTCGGCGCAGACGGCGCGCGTGGGAACAGCAGCGTTCGATCATGGCGATCAAACCGTTGCGTCCGAGCGCGCTGAGCACGGCATAAACCGGGATGCCACGCCCACGGCGTGAAAACTCCGGCGTGTAGTCGACATTGTCCCGCTCGGCGCCCGCGCTCTTGATGAGGTAGGCGGCGCTGACCCCCATCGCCGCCCGATGCGCGTCCTGGTCGCGCACGATGGCGATGCCGGAATCATACGGGACATTCAGCCACTTGTGACCATCGACCGCCCACGAGTCGGCGTCGGACATGCCGTGTGCCAAATGCTGCACGCTCGGCGTCGCGGCCGCCCACAACCCGAAGGCGCCGTCGACATGAACCCAGCCGCCGTGTTCATGCACGGCCGCGGTGATTTCTGAGAATGGATCGAACGCGCCGGTGTTGACGTCGCCGGCCTGCGCGCAAACGATCGTCGGACCGTCGCAATCATTCAGCACCCGCACCAGATCGGCGGGGATCATACGTCCCTGATCGTCGGTATCGACGTGACGGACACGTTCGCCGCCCAATCCGAGAAACCGCAGCGCGACGAGGATGCTGACGTGGGCGTCGCGCCCCACCAGCACATACACCGTCGGCGCGCCGATCAGCCCCTCGGCTTCGACATCCCAGCCGACTTCTTTGAGCACCGCATGACGCGCCGCCGCCAGACAGGTGAAGTTGGCCATTTGCCCGCCGGTGACAAAGCCGACGCCTGATTGTCGCGGCAGATCGAGCAATTCCAGCAGCCACTTGGCGGCGACTTCTTCGAGCACGGCGGCGGTCGGCGAGATGACGTAGAGTCCCGTGTTCTGATCCCATGTCGAAGTCAGCCAGTCGGCCGCCAGCGCCGCCGGATGCGACCCGCCGATGACAAATCCGAAAAAACGCGGCCCCGCACTCGCGACCAAACCGGGATCGGCCCTGGTCGCCAGTTCTTCGATCGCGCGAGACGATCCGATTCCGTTGTCGGGCAACGGATGATCGAACGCTTGCCGCACTTCCTCCAGCGACGCGGTTGCCCCGACCGGACGCGTCGGCAGCGAATCAAGGAAACGTTGCGCGTGCGCGAGTGTCTGCTCCAACAGGTTGTCGTAGGCCATGGGGGGAAGGTAATGCGAAGGGGTCCTCAGATTCCATCATCTGTCATTCCGAACCCCCGAGAGCCGCATCGACAGATGCGGTTCGAGTGGATGAGGAATCTCCGAGTCCGATGACGTTGCTTCAGTTGGGGGGGTGTGAGGAAGAAGTTCAATGAAACCCGGACCGAGGGGCGTGTTGAAAAACGCTTGAGAGTTTCCTGTTGCCCATCGGGTCATCCTGAGCCGCATCCCGCATCGCGGGATGCTGGCGAAGGATCTGCTTTTGACGCATCGGAGTAAAAGCAGATGCTTCGCCTGCTCCCGTCATCGACGGGAGCGGCTCAGCATGACAAGCTAAGGTAGTGGGGGTTTTTCAACTGGCCACGAGGTCCGGGCCACTTACGACGGCGTCTCAGGTGTCAGTCAATTCCTGTCGGACCTCGGAATCTTCGTCTGACTGAGAAGGCAAACAGGAGGACAAGGGATGGGCCAGCGATCATGCCGATTGTCTGCGCCCAGACTGACGACATTTGAAGCGGCTCGTACTCCGTTCCGGTCCGCAGAACCATCGACTTGACTGCGAAATTGAGGCTGACAAGCCAATCTCTAATGACGTCCCGAGGACTTGCCAAAGTTAGGGACTGAGTATCTTTAGAATGAAATAGCTCATAATTAATCCTTTCAACGAATCTATCGCGAGGCCTGTGTACCTCGAATCCTCCGTACATGTGAAAGAAGGGCAGGACCAAGAGCAGAAATGCAAGCCAGCCCAACGGACGGATGGGCCGAACGTTGTAATACGAAAGGTATTTGTAGATTGTCAGAAACAGCCAATCGATTCGTTTTGGCAATTGCTGGCGGTGTGTCTCGGTTTCACTCAGATAGAACTCGTTTGCCCAATACGTTTTGCTCGTCGTCGATAAGTGACGCCGCATTTGCCGGAATTGCTCCTCCTGAGTTCCCGGGCGATAACGATCCAGGGTTCTTACCCGTCCATCGAACGACTTAATCGGGTGTTTGATATGTGACGATTCTCTCACCCGATCCCAGGCACAGCCGATGAAGTTGCATTTTGGTATGACGGAGAACTCGATGAACGATCGTGAGAAACCGACGTCTTCGAACGACACTGGGAACGGGCTTTGCAGGTTGCTTCTTATTAGTGTCCCTTCGATGACAAATGGTCCGGAGATACGCGTCGAACGGAACGACAGCCCTCCTTCTTCGACACTTCCTCCGACGATATGAATGCCCTGCTCGAAGTGGCAATTCTCACCAAAACTGAGTTTTTCTATAGTACACTTTGCAATGTGAAGGGGATGCCTGAATGTGCACCCGGAGAATATCATCCCGTGCTCCGCGATGTGTCCGCCCAATGTACGTACGGTCTGTCTGAATTCAGTTTGAAGAAACCACACCTTGCCGAGAAAGCTTGAAGGAAGTTTGAGAAGTGACAGAAAATGTGATTCGCTAATCGTTACCTCATACCACCAGAACCAGTCTGGGACAGCTTCCTTAGGAAACCGATGCTCAGCAATGTCAACGGTGAGCTTGCGTGTGCCTTTCTCGTCGCGCGTGTGAGTCAAGGACAGATCTCGACCCTCATTCGCCGCGTTTTGTTCCTTGAGAACCGTGTTCCAGAATCCCGGCTTGCTATCTCGCCATGAGTGAATAATGCAATAGTTCCCGTCGAGTGGCCAAATTGGTCGAAGGCACGTATACTCCTCGCATACTTCCTGAGGAAGTCCAGTCACGTCATTAGTGTTATCCATATCTCTTTATCCCAATCGTCCCGCCACGAATTGCGCGACATCCTGGACTTTGACGGTGTCGCCCTTTCCGAGGTCGTTGGTGGCGTCGCGGATCATGATTTGGCAGAAGGGGCAGCCGACCGCGATCGACTGCGCGCCGGTCGCCAACAATTCGGTGGTGCGTTCGCGGTTGATGCGCGTGCCCTGTGTTTCCTCGGCGAAGATCATCGCGCCGCCCGCGCCGCAGCAGAACGATTTGTCGCGCGTGCGCTCCGGCTCCAGAGGCGCGTGCCCGGTCGCCGCTTGCAGGACGCGGCGCGGATTGTCGATGTCGCCTTTACGTCCGTAGCGCGAGAGATAACACGGATCGTGGTAGACCGGCGTGTCGATTCCTTCGCCATTGTCCTTGAGCGTGATCTTCCCTGCTCCGACCAGCTCGCTGATGAGCTGCGTGTGATGAATGATTTCGACATCGGCATCGAGGCCGAAGTCTTTGTATTCGGAGATCGTGCGCACGCAGTGCGGGCAGGTGGCGACGATCTTTTTGACTTTTGCCGAATTGAGCAAATTGACATTGGCGGACGCCAATTCGGTAAAGAGATACTCATTGCCGGCGCGGCGCGCGGCATCGCCGGTGCATTGCTCATCGGCGAGCACGCCATACGACACGCCGGCGGTGTCGAGAATCTGTTTGAACGACAGCGACACCTTGCGATAGTTGACATCGAACCGCGCCAGACATCCCATCCAATAGAGATACTCGTGTCCGTCGAATGACGGGTAGCCGTTGTCGCGAATGAATTCATGCGCCTGCGGCGTCGGGTAAGCCCAGGGGTTCTGCAGGCGTTCAAGGTTGCCGAAGAAGGTGTTGAACGTGTGCGGCGCCTTGCCCTCGGCGACCATGCCGCGTCGTGTCTCGAGAATCGGCACGATCTGATCGATGCCGACCGGGCATTGATACGTGCAGGCGCCGCAGGTGGTGCACTGCCAGAAGATTTCTTCGGGGACCGTCTCCCCCACGATCGGCTGCGCCGGGTTTTTCAAAAATCCCTCGCGCAAATCGAGCATGAGTTGCTTGGGATCAAGGAGTTTGCCGGTGCTGGTCGCGGGACAATGGTCGAAACAGCGTCCGCATTCGACACAGGTCATCGCTCCCAGCGCGGTGTGTGCCGACAGATCGGAGAGTTTGGATGCGCCGAATTCCTCCTTCTCGAAGTCGAGCGGGCGAATGCGCGCCAGTTCGAAATCCTTCAGGTAGGTCGTGATCGGCGAGAGCACGAGATGCAGGTGCTTGGAGCGCGGAATCAGCCAGAGAAATGCGAGAATCGAAATCGCATGCAGCCACCAATTGATATGTGCGATCATCGTTGTATGGTCCGTCAGCGCGAAGATATCCAGCAGGTATGTGATCATCAGCACTTCGATCAGCAGCGCCACCAAGCCCGATTCGAGTGAGAGCTTGCCCAATGCCGGCGGGCGCACGACGAAACGTCGCCACGCCAATGCCGTCATACCGACGATCACCGCGACGGCCATGACGGCGATTGTTTTTGTGAGAACGCTGTAGAGCAGCCCGCGACCGAGCAGCGCTGCGCCGTAGCCGCGCGCAAAATGATCGAGCGTCACCGGGATGAACGCGATAAATCCCCAAAACACCAGCGCGTGCATCAGCCCGGCAAAGGGGCGTTGCGCAATGACCGTTCCCTGCAGCAGCACGTCCCAGACGAAACGCGCGGTGCGCCGCCACGGTTGATCGGCGATAAAGCCGCCGTGTGCTCTGCCGATGGCGCGCAGCCGCACCGCGATCGGCTGCACGAATCCATACAGCCCCAGCGCAATGGCTGCTGTCAGAACGATGCGTTCAAGCATGCGATGAGATTCTATTCCAGCAGACGGAACCCGATGCGCGTGACGACCTGAAACTCGGTGATGTCGCCGTCTTTGATGCCGCCGCGCACTTCCCGGACCTCAAACCACGCCAGCCCCTTGAGCGTGCGCTGCGCCTCGTGCACGGCATTGGCGACCGCGTCCTCGATGCTTTTTTCCGAGGTGCCGACGATTTCGATGATCTTGTAGGTTCTGCCTTCCATGAGCGTGCCTCCGGATTTGCCCGCCAAGTTACGAACCAAGGGGCAATATCTCAAGGTGTCGTGTCATGGTGTGGTCGCCCAAGGGCTGACCGGCACCAAAATGCAGTCTCGGCCCCTCGGCGTTGCTTCCTTCGATTTCGCTTCGGACAGGCGGGACAAGCGGATGCCGCGTCCTCCCAATCGACCAGGAGAGCGCGCAGCTTTCGCTGAGCCCCTCAAGAGACTGTACGTCTCCATTCGATGGAGGTTTTAAGGAAACAACAGGAAGGCAGCCGTCACAAGTATGGCGTAAGCAACAAAAATCAGGATGCCATATCCCATGATGTCCTTAAAGTCGAGCTTGGCGACGGTCAGCAGCGGGATTGCCCAGAACGGTTGAATGATGTCGGTCGCCATGTCGCCCCAGGCATAGGCGACGACGACTTTGGCCGGGGCGACGCCGAGTGACTGCGCCGCTTCCAGCACATACGGCGCCTCGATCGCCCATTTCGAGCCGCCCGACGGCACGAAGTAGTTGACGATGCCCGAATACCAGTAGACGACGGCCGGATACGTGTCGCGGGTGGTCCATGTCGTCAGTGCCGTCGCGAGCACGTCGGTCAGCCCGGAGGATTTGATGATGCCGTACATGCCCGCATAAAACGGAAACTGCAGCACGATCCCCCAGAGCAGCTTTCCCCCTTCGGCGGCCGCGTGCAGAAATGACGCGGTGTTGCGGTGCAGGAGCACACCGGCAAACAGTGCGCTGAAGTTGAATGCATCCAGCGTGAGGGGTCCGCCGTGGATGACAAAGTGCCGCACGACCCACGCCAGCCCGGCGATGCCGAAGACGGCGTTGATGGCATATGAATGCTCGACCCGCTCCGAAGGCGTCGGCGCAGGGGGTCTTGGTGGCTCGTGAAACTCCTCGAATCCCGCCAACACCTGCGGATCGACCGCGAGGGTGCGCTCACGGGAAGGGTGCAACATCGGCGTGAACACGCACAGGAACGCAAAGACACTCGTCACGAGGATCAGATTGAACGGCGCGAAGATCGTCTCGCTCATCGGGATGATGCCGATCTGGCTTTCGAGAAAATGTCCGGGCGTGGCGACCAACAGCGGCGCCGACGCCGACAGTCCCGCATGCCAGGTGCAGCCCATGCCCAGATAGGCGCAGGCGACGAGCAAACGGTAGTCGACATCGCGCCGCTGCGTGGCGATGAAACGCACCATCAGGGCCGCGCCGACCATCGAGAGCCCCCAGTGCAGCCACGACAGCAAAAGCGAGATGACCGTCATGGTGAGAATCGCCGAGCGCGGCCCGCGCGGAATGCGGGCGATGGCGGCCAACGCCTTGCGCATCACCGGCGAGACCGCGACGATGTAGCCGGTGAAGATGATCATCGCCATCTGCATGCCGAACGACAACAGCGCCCAGAAACCGTCGCCCCAGTAGACGACCGCCTGCAACGGCGACGTATCGGTCCACAGCAGCGCCGCCCCAAAGACCACGATCGACAGCAGACAGGCGATGATGAACGAATTGGGAATCCAGCGCACCGACCACGCGGTGAGTGCGGCGGCGATGCGTTCGATCAGGCGCATGGCGTGAAGGTCTGATCGCCGTCAGTCGACGGCAACAGAAGAAACGGACGCTCGATGTAGTCGGTTACCTTCTGCCTGCGGAAGCGATCACCCCAGGTCCCGCCCGCCGGTGGCCGCAA
Organism: Candidatus Zixiibacteriota bacterium; assembly: GCA_036397555.1. NCBI lineage: Bacteria > Pseudomonadati > Candidatus Zixiibacteriota > Candidatus Zixiibacteriota bacterium. The sequence goes on from DASWIS010000007.1 coordinate 64,810, forward strand.
AATGAGGCGGCGTACCGGGCTTGAGTCGCCGGGCGCACGGGATCGAACCGTGCCGCTGCCGCCAACGACTTGTTCGCGGTCACCTGGTGATGTTTCTTACAGGAATCGAGTGAATGCGGTAACCCGGGAGGAGTCTATGAGCAAGGTGATGGCACATATCGATCAAAACAAGAAACGGTATCAGGATGAACTCTTCGAGTTGTTGCGCATACCGTCGATCTCGGCCGACCCGGATCGTGCCGCCGACATCCGTCGCGCCGCCGAGTTCGTCAAAGCCAAACTCGCTGCCATGGGATGCCAGGCCCGCATTTACGAAACACCGGGGCATCCGCTCGTCTATGGCGAGTGGCTGGGAGCCAAGGGCCGGCCGACCGTGCTGTTCTACGGCCACTACGATGTCCAGCCGCCCGATCCCTTGGAGTTGTGGCACTCCCAGCCATTCGAGCCGACTGTGCGCGACGGCAATGTCTACGCGCGCGGCGCCTCCGACGACAAAGGGCAGTTTCTCGCCAACGTGCTCGGGGTCGAATCGTTTTTCCAGACCAACGGCGGCCCGCCGGTGAATGTGAAGTTCTTAATCGAAGGTGAAGAGGAGGTCACTTCGACCAATCTGGAACACTTCGTCGCCGCCAACCGCGAGTTGCTGAAGTGCGACCAGATCGTGGTCTCCGATACGGCGCAGTTCAAACCGGGATACCCGGCGATCTGCTACGGACTGCGCGGGATTTGCTACATGGAAGTCTTTCTGCGCGGCGCGAACATCGATTTGCATTCCGGCGAATACGGCGGCGCGGTCCCCAATCCCGCCAACGAGTTGTCGCGCATCATCGCCAAACTGCACGACCCGAAAACCGGCAAAGTCGCAATCCCCGGATTCTACGACGATGTCGTTGAGCTGGATCCGAAGGAACGCGCCGAACTGGCGAGGCTGCCGTTCGATGAAACCGACTACAAAAAACGTCTCGACCTGACCGCGCTTCCCGGAGAAAATGGTTACTCCCCCATCGAGCGGACATGGACTCGCCCTACGCTCGATGTCAACGGGCTGACGTCAGGATATCAGGGCAAGGGCGCCAAGACTGTGATCCCCGCTGCGGCCTCGGCGAAGATTTCGATGCGGCTGGTGCCGAATATGGACCCGAAGAAGGTGCAAAAGCAGTTTGAGGACACCATTCGCTCACTGTGTCCGCCTTATATAAATGTAAGGTTCGCCAACTTCGGCATGGCCAAGCCGGTGGTGGTCCCATCCGATTCGCCGGCGCTGGCCAGGGCGCGGGCTGCGTTGGAAAAGGGCTTCGGCGCCAAGAGCGTCATCGTGCGCTCGGGCGGCTCGATCCCGGTGGTCGAGACCTTCAAGACCCACCTCGGTGTCGCGTCACTGCTGGTCGGCTACGGACTCCCCGATGACGCGCTGCATTCCCCCAACGAGAAGTTCTCGCTGGAAGACTTCCATCGCGGCATCCGGACCGCAGCGCACCTCTTGGAGGAATTGGCGAAATAGCGATTGGTGCCGCTGTAACCGCCCTCTCCCTACCGCCCATTTCCAGAGAGTGGGTCCCATGAGTGTGGCTAAGACACACCGTGGTGAGCCATGGTTTGGAGATTGCGCTAATGTGCGTGACTGAAGCCATGACCACACAGGAACTCCCCATGATCATCGAGCAGCTCACGGTCGGGCCGATTCAGGAGAATTGCTATATCGTCGGCGATGAAGAGACGCGCGAGGGATTCATTGTCGATCCCGGATACGAAGCGTCGCGCATTCTCGAAGTCGTCAAGCAGCTCGGGCTGACGATCACCAAGATCATCAACACGCACGCGCACGTCGATCACATCTGCGCGGTGCAGCCGCTCAAAGACGCACTCGCGGAACGCCCACTCTTGAGGCGTGTGCCGTTCTATCTGCATCCCGAGGAACGAATGCACTTGCCGGAACTGGTTGAGCACGCGGCGATGTTCGGGATGCTCGATGTGAAGGCGCCGACGGTCGATTTCGATTTGGCCGACGGCGATGTGATCGAGTGCGGTCCGCTCTCGATCGAAGTCACACATACCCCCGGTCACACGCCGGGACATTGCCTGCTGCGGGTCGGCGATGATGTGTTCTGCGGCGATCTGATCTTCGCCGGTTCGATCGGACGTGTCGATCTGCCCGGCGGCGATCACGAAGCGATGATCGAGTCGCTGGAGCGGCACATCCTGACATTGGCTGATGCCGTGCGGCTGCACCCGGGGCATGGCGAATCGACCACGGTCGCGCTCGAGCGGCAGTACAATCCGTTTCTGCGCGGGCTGCGCGCGTATGAGTCATAGCCCTGTCTCACTATGTCCCTGAATTAACGTGGCCATGTGTCCCGGACCGGGCCGTGATTTCTCTTTAAGCCGCCCTCGATTCGGGCGTATAACCTTCCGGGCCGGACAAACCGGGTTTGCCCTTGCCTGCGGCTCTTGCGTACTTACTTATCGGGCCCGACGAACCGGGGTGGCGTTGGCGATCACGGTCGGGTCCGAACTTGTTTGGAGAGGACACGCTCGCGTGGGCGACCGCACGACATTCGAATCGCAGATCAAGCCGAATCTGGACGCGTTGTATCGCACCGCGTTGCGCATGACCAAAAACGCGGCCGACGCCGAGGATCTCGTTCAGGACACCGCACTGAAGGCGTATCGCTACTTCGACCGTTTCGAGGACGGCTCCAATGTGCGGGCGTGGCTCTTCAAGATCCTGACCAACCTCTTCATCAACCGCTACCGCAAAGAGTCCAAGGCGCCGGTCCAACTCGACTACGACGAGATGGCCGACTACCAGCTTTTCAGCCAGGTCGAGGCCGACAGTCTGACCACCGCCGGCGGCAGCCCGGAGAAGAATCTCTTCGACCAGGTGCTGGGAAGCGACATCGAGCGGGCGATCGAGGAACTGCCCGAAGATTTTCGCATCGTGGTGGTGATGGCCTTCGTCGAAGGGCTCTCTTATGAGGAGATTGCCGAGGCCTTGAGCGTCCCCATGGGGACGGTCAAATCACGACTATTTCGGGGGAGAAAACTGCTTCAGAAAGCGTTGAGCCAGTATGCGTTGAAGGCCGGCACGAAAGCGTCCGCCACCGAAGGATAAATCAAGCTGATTCCGGGAACTTCGGAGGCCATGACGATATTGATAACGTTGGAGTGCTTGCCGATGCCCTGTAGCCGCGGGGCAACGTACAGACAATCCCAGAGTCGGTGGTGACTTTGGCGAAGGTGGAAGAGATGGAACGGTTGCACTCATGGATCGCGATGAAGCACTGAGACAAGTTTACGATTACATCGACGGAGAGCTAAACGGGCCGGACCGGCAGGCATTTGAATCTGCCATTGCCGCTGATCCGTTTGTGCGCCAGCAGGTTGAGGCCGAGCGCCGATTCCGGGAACTGATGGTCAGCCGAATCCCCCGGCCGGTCATGCCGGTGGAGGTCCGTCAACGCCTGTTCGCCCGTTTGGCGTCGGAAGGGATGCCGTCAGCCGCCACAGCGGGACGTCCCGAGGTCAACCGGATGGGTCTGTGGCGATTTGCCGTCGCCGCCTCCCTCCTCTTGGGTTTGGCGATTGCATCGGCCTGGATGTCGGGGACCTTCGGTCGCGACTCAGTCAACTGGCGGGCGTTGGCCCAATCCCATCATCATCGTTATCCCGGGAACAACGAGCTCCTCGCGACGGCCGACTACAGCGACGCCCGCGATTTCGTCGTGTCACGGCTTGGCACCACCGCCGAGAGTCTCTTGCCGGCGAGCTCTCCGGCATCGATGGGGACGATCGCCGCCTCGGTCGAGCCATGGGAAAACTCGTGGCTGGCGCACCTGGAAATGCATTGTCAGGTCAACGGACGCATCTCACTTTTTGCGATCCCGGCCTCCAGCATCCGCCTGATCGACCAACCGCCGCTGCGTGTCGACGGCCGGTTGTATCAGTCCGCCACGCTGGGGTGCTGCAAATGCCTCTGCTGGCAAGAAAGTGGCGAGTATGTCTGCGCCTTGGTCGGCGACTGTGACATGTCCGGCCTGCTTGCGGTCGCGGAACGATGGCGGTCGGCCTGCACTTCACGTGTCCCCGACAAATAGCCACGCTCCGCCATCCCCAATCTGAGATTCGAGATTAACGCCTGCAAATCTGTTCAGCATCGCGCTTCCGTCCGCACAGCATCTTCCTACCAGATTATTCCAGCCCAGAAATCGTTGAGCAAGAACGCGTGATCGCATCATGATGATCGCGTGAATGGCACTCCTTCCGCATGTGTAAGCGGAAAACCGCGCACGCTACCAGATGTTGTGTCTGCGTGGGTTGCGTACACGTCGGCGGAGCAATCTGCTCAGGGCCAATGCTATTAAATGTAGAGGGTTCTTGGTGCTAATCGGCTGCGGTTAAACTTTTCTGTTGTATGATTTCCTCTAATCGTTGCGGCGCATGGGAGTTGACCAGAATTAATTCTCGTTGAGGTGAAAAAAAGCCTTGCGGCGATTTTGGTGTGCCCTCATAATTTGCGCGCCAGAAGGGGCGGCTCAGGCGCTTGGCTTTGCCAAAGCGGGGGAGGCGATTCAGTAACATCATCTAAACCTTGGCCTTTTGGGGCCGATAAGGTGATTGACCATCCCTACAGGATGTGGGGGTGTTCCTATAGACAAAAACGGTGACAAAGGTCTTGACAATCATCGGCGCTGGTTCGTTCCGTTGGCGACATTCGTTGCCGGTCAAAGGACTTGGGGCAACACTGGGGGGCAGTGAAAACGTTTTACGGCGGTCGCGCATCCGGGCAGGGTGCCTACATTAAGTAGCGTCGGCCGCACTGATACAGGTTATGGGTCGGCATCACCGGGTGATGGGTGATGTCTTGTGTTTACGGCGTTTGCCGGCAGTTGGGATGTGAATCGACAGATGGAGGGTCACGCTGCATTCTCGACACATTCGGTCGCATGGACGGTTCGTGCCGGCTCCCTGGGAGCGGGGCAAACCGGGAATCATGCCGCGAATGTGTTTTCCGTTTGAACCCAATTATTGACGGACGGAAGACACCCGGCCGGTGCGGGGGCCGGAGCGCTTGAGCCGAATGAGTCTGATTTCTTCGAATTGACTGCGCAAAGGGGGGGTCATGCGAAGAGCGTCAGCGTCAGCTGATTTTTTGTTTCATACGTTCAACCCATATTCCGGAACGAAATGATGCGAATGTTCAAGCCATATCCAACAGGAGGAACACAGAAACAAATGGAATCGACCAATCGACTTGCGCGGACGTTCCGCTCATTAGCCGGGACAGTCGGCAACAGCAGCGGAACGAACTCACCTCAGGAAGGGGGAGCGCGGATGAAATCGCGACTTTGGATCATCGGGCTGGCCGCAGCCCTGTTGGTGGGCACGATGGCCGCACCGGCCGCCGCGGTCAGCTACACCTACACATTCAGCCATTGCGAGAGCGACACGATCTGCATGACGCCCAGCTTTGGCGGCACACCGGACTCGGTCGAATGGTACGTCGCGGGCGGCCTTCTGTGGTTTGCGGACGTGACCGCGCCGTTTGACACCTGTCTGCCCTGGATCGGGATAAACTTTGACTCACTTATTATGGTGACGTACTACACGCCCGATCCCGATTCGACTTTCGGCCGGCAGATCATCGAGGACTCGGTCATTGCCATCGATGACGGGCGCAACTGCCCCGAGAACGACTCGATCCTGATCGCCGTGACGATGAACGACACCTCGTACGGTGCGGTGATCGACTCGGTCCGGCTTTTGAATCCCGGCTCCAACGGTCCTTTCAACGGCACCGTGGTGCTGGTCGACAGCGTGCATTCGTTCTGGTATATCCCCGATTCCCTCTATAATGGGTCCGACATCTTCGCCTACCAGATCTGGATATGCAGCGACGGCATTCCAAGCCAGACCGATACAGCGGTCGTGGCGATCACGATCGATTCCGACGGGCTTCTGGCCTTCGACTCCTGCTGGTATCAGTTCGTGGATGTCTGCACCACCTCATGCGACGAAGCGGATTCGACCATCAGCGTCGGGGATTCGTTCCGCGTGTGTGCGCACATTCCCGACTGGGATCTGGATCAGTTGACCTCGGGATGGCCGCAGGTCAACCTGCCCGGTCTGGCCGGAAATGGCCTCAGCATGGAGCAGAATCCGGACCTCGATTCCGATTCCGGTTTGTTCTGCTGGCCGGGGTTTGAGGCCGATTCGACCCTGAGCTGGTTTGTCGTTACAGAGGGCAACTTGGATGTCGCGGCCGGTTTCTATGAGATCATCACCACGGCGCGCGCCGATGTTGCCCCGTTTGATGTCTCGGCCTGCACCACGATCGTCGCCGAGCCGATCGACAACAATGATCCGGACATCGGCGGTGGGACCGCCACCTGGACGTTGTGGGTGGATGTCAACGGCGACGGCGTGGCGACGACGGTCGACACCATGAGGTTCTTCGTCGATCTGCGCAACGAGCCGTTTGAGGAAATCTGCCAGGTTTGCGTCGAGACCTACAACTTCCCGAATGAGGGCGACACGTACTCTGCGTATCCGTGCCTCTTCGAGATAGCCGGCGACAACCGCTGGGCGCTGGTCTTCGAGGTGCCGGGAGGCGATTTAGAGAATCCGGACGGCCCGTTCACTGCGAAGTTCCGCTATACCGACAACGCCTGCAACGTCGACTCGGTCACGGCGACCTATAATGGTCCGGTGGACAACACCGCGCCGATCTGCGCCAATATCGAGACGACTTATGAGGCGCTGACCGATCTGGACTCGAACAACTGCATCTCGTTGGGCGAAACAGTCCGGATCGAGATATTCGACACCAATTCGGCCAACACCGACGTGACCTATTGGCTCAACCTGTTGGGCGACACACTGTATCGCTTTGGTTTGGGAGTCGACGATTCGACCAATCTGTGGCACGACAGCGTGCCGATGGTCAATCTCGGCGGTGGTGTCAGGCGCGTCGACTGGACGCTCGGCAAGTATCCATTAGAGAACGCCATCGACACATCGGCATCGGCGGGCAGCCACCCGTGGGTATGGCTCTTTGCCGTGGATGATGCCGGCAATCCGTTCACGTGTGACTCGCTGCAGATCTACTGGAGCGACCCGAACCCGAACATCGACGAGCTGGATGCGCGGGCGCCGGACCCGGTTTTGATCACCGATTGTCTCCTGGACACGACATTCATCGGCACACGCGCCAACCGCATCCGCTTTACGAATGTCGATGTGGACGTCGCGCATTTCCGCATGTTCTATGACAACGGCACCGGCGTGATCGATTATGTCGACACGTTGGCCGGTCTGGGCTGGGACGATACCTTAGGCGGCGCGGGGACCGACGGTTTGATCCGCGTCGACGACACGACATGGGATTGGACGACCGACGGTACGGTCGAGTTGTCGTGGTGCCAGGACTATCTGTTCAACATCTGGGTGATCGACTCGTGCGGCAATCTCGAATGCCTGCACCCCGATTCGATCCTGTGTCCGGGCACGCGTCCTGACCCGGTCGACAGCTTAACCTGTTCATCCGAGGACAATCTGAACATCTGTCTGCGGTGGCGCGGGTTCGACGAGTCGGCCGACAGCTTCTGCATCTTTATGGCGACCAACGGCCGGTTTGACACGGCCGTGCTGGTGGCGACGGTTCCGTTTGTGGACACCGGCACGGTGTACGAGTGGTGCACCGACGACGCCGGGCTGGATCTGATCGAGTTCGTGTGGTATGACTTTGTGGTCATCACCTACGACACCTGCGGTAACGCGCAGGAAGACAGCGTCTTCGCGGACTTCGAGCTGCCCGAGGACTCGATGTTCATCACGCAGTGCTATGCGGATCAGGGTCCGCCGATCATGTGCGTCTTCCAACCGGAGGCGGGCGGCTCCTATAGTTGTGAAAACTGCGAATTGCTCGACTGGGATCCGAATCCGACCGACGGCTTCCACTTCTATATTCAGCCGTGCAACGACACGAGCTTGGATGTGACGGGCATCGACACGGTTCTGGTCCGCATTGCCGATTCGGCGGGCGTACCGGGAGAATGGCACGCGTACGGTCCGGGCAGTTTCACTGCCGAAGTCGGGCCGAACCACTGGGAGATCACGCTGCCCTGCAGCAACCTCAACAATCTCGTCCGCGAGGATGATACCGTCGAGGTTCTCGAAGTCATGGTCATTGCCCACGACGGCGCGGGCCAGGTGACGACCCGCGATGAGGCGGAAGATTGCTGCGGCTTCTTCTACTTTACGTGGTCGGCCGAGCCCATCGAAGTCGAGATCACATTCATCAATGGCCAGGTGAAAAGCTACCAGCCGTACTGCGACTTCCATGGCTGGGAACCGGTCGAAGGAACCAACACGATTGAAGTCTGCATCGAGGGCGGCACACCGCCGTACAAGATTCGCCTCGAAGCCGACGATGCCGGCTGGCCGGCACTCGGCAACGACGTGGTCCTGTACGTCGAGAACGTCTACGCCCAGTGCACGACATTCACCTTCTTCGTCGACGGGTTCGTCAAGGGTGAGGCGGAGATCGACGCGATCGCGTGCGATGCCTTCGGCTTCTCCGACGATGACGAGGCGCCGTTGTGCGTGCCCGATACGCTGGCGCCCTGCGGCGAGATTTCCTACCCGGTCGACGGCAAGTGCATCCGCCGGTCGCGCAGCATGCTCGACCCGGTCGAGGTGTGCGTGACGATCGATCCCAAGGGCATCGAAATCGATCCGGATAACGTTTTGAAGATCGACTTCCAGTGGGCGCGCGAGTGCTGCACCGGAACGATCGACACCGTGGTTTGCGGATTCTATCCGTGCGAGGGCGACTCGGGTTCGGTCATCGAAGGCGACTCGTGCGTCTATGACTTCGTGATGGGCACGCTGAATTGCTTCGACAACGGAGACGGGGCCGCACAGTTGTGCACCCTCTTTGAGAACTCTTCCGGACTGGATTCCATCGTCTGCTATACCGCGACCACGGACACGGTCTGTCTGATCTACGATTGCCGTATTCAGCAGATCCCGTGCGAAAACGTCTTCGAATGGGAAACGTTCGCCATCGAGGAGGGCAACAGCGCCGACGGCACCGACTACTTCTGCGTCGACTGGTGGAACACCGACGATCTGGCGTGGGTGACCGAATCGGGGCAGATCATCTGGCTGCGCGCCATCATTTATGACGAGCAGGGCAACACCTGCACCACGCCGTGCGTGCAGGTCTGCGTCGATATCGACACCCCGCCGATGTGCCTGTGGACGCCGGACGTCTGTTACGGCGACACGGTGCCGAGCTTGAGCGGCGAGGTCGACTTTATCGCCGAGCTTGACTTCACGCAGGGCAACGTCGACGACATCGAAGATGTGACTTTGTGGTACAAGCGCTCCGACCGTCCCGACATCCATGCGAACTGGAATTCGCTGGGTTCGGGCTTCTTGGACGGCGCGGGCGGTACCAACTCGACTGTCTGGCGGTGGGATGACCTTGATGTCTGCGAAGTGTTGCAGATGCAGACGTGGTACGACTTCCGTCTGATGGTGCGGACGATCACCGGGTCGTATTCGTGGGATTTGGACGGTGACGGTCAGTTTGACGCCTTCACTTACGATACCGTCGAGTGCGACATGGAGTCGTATTTCGTCGACTGCATGACCGGCAACATCGCCTGGGACACGATCTGGACCGAAGTCAACGGCGAGACGGTCGTTCAGCCGAACGCCGGCTGCACGATGTCGGATCCGCGCGGCTGGGCCTGGGCTCAATATGGTCAGACTATTGAAGTGCAACCGCAGGTCTGGCCGTCGGCCGAGGCGGCCTCGATTACCAAGGTCGAGTACTCGATCTGGAACGGTAACTGCGTCGGCTGTGAGTGCGACGAAGAAGGCCGCAGCGGGTATCCGGCCAGTTCGTTCTTCGGCTACGATGGTCCGACGAAGGGCGAAAACGGCAACGGACAGGAAGAGCCGATCGACTGTGAGCACAAGATCCTCGCGATCCGCGAGGGCGCGAATGCGCTCGATCATGTGATCCTCGATCCGACGATCGCGCCGTTCGTGCAGGTCACCGACGGGTACCAGCAGCATGTGTTGTTGGTGCGCGCCTGGGACGGCTGCGGCAACATGACGCAGGATTGCATCGATCTGTACCTGCTGGACATCGACACGACCGAGGCGATCATCATCGAGCCGATGGGCGATGCGGTGTTCTGCCAGGATCACGACAGTCTGGTCACGACCGGCGGCTGCATCACGCTGACCGCGGCGACATTGATGAACGAGAGCTTCAAGCAGGCGATCTTCTACTACCGCGCGGTCGGTTCGACCGAGTGGATCGAGATCGACTCCGTTGAAGCCAGCGGCGGCGGCACAAGCGGAGATCTGTCGGTCGTGTGGTGCCCGCACGCTCTGGGTCTGGCGGACGGCGCTTATGAGCTGACGGTGGTGGCGGAGGATTACTCGCTGAACCGTTCTGAGCCGGGCGTCTACATCGTCACCGTGCACCTCTCGTGCGCGGCGCCGACGGTGGTGCTGACCTATCCGACGCCGACCGATCCCGAATTCATGGGATGCCCGATCGAGTTGGAGGCGCTGGCGACATCGCCGGATCCGTTCAACCCGATCGACTCGGTGGTGTTCTATCGCCAGAAGGTGACCTCCGGTTCGGTCTATCGCACCGGGCATGACGCCTTCAGTCCGAACGGGTACTACCACTACTATTGGGAGCCGCCCGACAAGGACGGTCCGTATTACATCTTTGCCCGTGCCTGGAACCGTGCCGGCGTCATGGCCGAGTCGCAGAAGGTGTGGGTGAAGTTCGACAGCACCGAACCGTGGGCCGCGATCATTCAGCTCGACGGCGACAACAACCCCAACGATGACGCCACGCCGGATATCGTGGCGGGCGATGATGTGCCGATCTGGGCGGTCGCTCGCGACCGTGACGGCGACTTCGGTTACGGCGAAGCGGACAACTGCGGCATCGACAGTCTGGTCCTCTATATCTACAACTATGATTACGGAGAGGTCGTCTTCGGCGGATTGATGCAGCCCGACTCGGTCGTCGACAGCATGTATTTCTTCAACTGGGATTCGCAGACGCTGTTTGACCAAGTCGACCTGGGAATCATCGGCCAGGTTTCAGGCGAGTACTATGCCTGGGTCGAGGCGTACGACTGCGGCTGCAACAGCACATCGTCGCAGTCGTGGTGGTTCGACGTCGTCATGCCGGAGCAGGAGATCACGCTGACGCTTGACGGCGGCGTGGAGATCTGCGACACGATCTCGATCGGCGGCCCGGATGGCGAATTCGAATTCTGCATCCACGTGCCGATCAACGAGGATATCAACGATGTTGAGTTGTGGGCGTCGTGGGCCAACGGGTCCGACGTCGAAGACCAGTGGTTCCTGATGTGCGCATACGACAAGGGCGCCAAGAGCGGCTGCTTCGAGGTCGCCTATAATCCGGACGGCAGCGCCGACTATTGCGCCACGTTTGATCAGTACGGCCTCTACAATGCCGGACTGACGAAGGACGGCGGCTACCGCATCCGCGCGACCGTCGATTACAGCGGCGGCGGCGGCGGCGGGTATCCCGGCGACTTTACCTTCAACGAGGCAAACCCGAACGAGATGCTCGTCAGGGTCGACAACACCGTGGCACCGTTTACGGCGTCGCACTGGACGACGATCAAGGCGGGGACCGAGTTGAGCATCACGGTCGACGCCGACCCGTGCGACATCGGCACGATCTGCCATGAACTGGCGATTGCGTCCCTGTCGCCGACCGAGTCGGATGAAGACGAGATCGACGACTTCGATTCGTGCCTGACCAGCCCGTTTGATCCGGTCGATTCGGGTATGGTGACATTGCAGCACGGCTTCTGGCAGGGCTGGGTCATCACGCACGTTCAGGATGATCTCGGCAATGGTTGCCTGGCGACGGGCTGCGAATCGGATGATCATGCCGACACGACCGAGTTGTGGATTCTGGATATGGATACCAACCAGGTCCGCATTACGTCGCCGGCATACGACGGTTACCTGGTCGGTGATTCCGGTCAGATTGTCGCGCGCAAGCTGAGCAACTACTCCGTCGACTCGGTGCGCTTCTTCTGGAGCACATCGCAGGAAGGCGGCACGTCGACTTACATCGGTTCCGATGTGTCGGCTGACGGCGACGAGTTCTCGGCTTGGTGGGATTTGTCCGAAGTGGATGATGGCCTCAAGTGGATCTGGGGTGTGGCATACGACAACGGCGTGGCGGATTCCAAGCCGTTCCGTTGCCCGGTCACGACCGCCGGAGCGCCCGATCCGTTCAGCTTACACGTGCTCGGCGGGCAGGAGCGCGTCGTTCTCGGCCAGACGTTGACCTTTGTCGGCGAGCATGCCGATCTGTGCCTGGATCGGGATTCCTTAAGCCCGATCATTGACGGCATCGGCATCGACTCGGTGGTGTGGTGGTTCCGTCACTGCGATGCGCCGGGCGAGTGGCCCGACTATGACAGTGATGAGGAATTTGATCCCCGCGCCAACTGGGTGCACATCGGCGCCGACACATACGGCTCGCTGTGCGTCGACTGGTTCACCGACTGGTGCGGTGTCTGCGAGGAGAACCTCATCATCGACGGCGACGACAAAGTCGTTTACGGCGACGGGTACTATCCCGGATACGATCTGGATTGCGAGGGCGAGATTCTCAGCGATCCGGACTGCTGCGCCGACGGATGCTACACTCTGGTGGCTTATGTTTGGGATAAGGCCGGCCAGGCGTACCATTCGATTCCGCGCAATGTCATGGTCGACGTGACCGACCCGATGACCGAAGTCGTCGATATCGACGGCGACGAGACCTTCGGCACCTGCCACGCGGTGGCGCTGCCGGAAGACTCCGTCATCCGGATCATGGGTGTGGCGATCGACGATCAGTCGTGCGAGGGTTCCGACGAGCGCTTCAATTCCGGCGCGTACTACATGCAGTTCTTCGCGGGCAACTGCGAAGGCGGTTCGCAGCCGGTCGACATCGTGCTCGTGGTCGACAACTCGAATTCCATGTGCGATTACTACTTCTATAACGCGGCGATTCGCTCGTCAATCCCCGAGCTCCTCAACGGGCTGGGCGACGTCAGCTACCGCATCGGTGTGCTCGCGTTCAACGGCAACGTGTTCTCCAACGACCTGAACGCTTATGTCGCGGGACGTCCGATCCATCACGACGGCGAGTACGACGATTGGGGCGACGACCCAGACGGTTGGTGGACGACGTCGATTTCCGAGGCCTCGTTGATGGTGTCGGGCGCCTGCGATGCCCCGGTGGGCAACGTGAGCGGCCAGTTCGACAACAACCTCGAGAATGGTCTCGAGGCGATGACGCAGGCGTTGGACTTCTACGACTTCCGTTCGAACGCGCGCCGTGTCCTGATCCTGTTTACGGATGAGGATGCCGACGATGCGAGCTTGTACCCGCAGTATGGTCCGGGCTTGCTGGCCTCCGGCGCGACGATCCACACGGTGATGAACCTGTCGTCGACCTCGGGCTATTCAACCCTGGCGCCGAACTCGGGCGGAGCGATCTACGACATCAACGCCAGCATGTCGGCGACGATGAGCGCTCTGGCCACGGCCATCACCGGTTCGTCGCTCTACAACGATGTCGGCATCATCTGGGGCAAGCAGGTTCCGCTGTCCGACGGCCAGGATGACGCCTTTGCCGACTGGAACATCACCGGTCTGGCGCCGGGCGAGTACTGTGTCTGGACGGTCGTGGTCGACGCGGTGGGCAACACCTTCACCTCGGAGTCCGTGACCGTGTGCGTCGAGGATCACACCCCGCCGCTGGCCTACATCGCCGGCTTCGGGCGTTCCTCCGATGAGCACATGAATCAGAAATACTTCATCTATGCACAGTCCTGGGACACGGACATAGATTATGTCCAGTTCCAGTACCGTTATGCGAATCAGACCCAGGCGACCGACTGGGTGGGCATCGGCGTATCCTCACAGGTCAACGGCAGCAACCAATGCTGGCAGACCCAGTGGGATCCGTGCCTGCTCTCCGGCAACCTGCAACTGCGCGTGGTCGCCACCGACACGCTCGGCAACGTCGATCATGACGCCGCGCCGGTCGCGTACGTGAGTCTCAGCCAGCAGCAGGTGCAGGGCCATTGCATCGCCGAGGTAACGCCGATTGACCCGTCTGCGGTCGGCGAGGATGCGATGGTCTGGTTTGAGGATCGGACCTTCGAGAATCTGGGTCTGGTCAACAAGATGTTCTCTGGTGACGACAACGCCTATCATCACTCGATGATGGCGGTCTGGATGGATCGTTCGCCGGACAGCCAGGGCGACATTGCCGTCGAAAAGATCGATCTGTGGACGCCCGATCCGGATGCGCAGACCCACCAGATGGGCAGCTTCGAGGGCTCGGCGGGCATCATGCAGGGAGGCGACGGCTGGTTCTGGACCGCCTTCACCGACGGCGACAACGTCACGCACCTGCACCGTGAGATCATGACCGTCTGGCACGTTGACGCCGCCACCGGCGGTTGCAGCGCCACGCACCCGACACTCAACGCGAAGATTTGCGTCGAGCCGGGGTCGCTGAGCCAGGACAACGGCATCGTGATCTTCCCGGCGCGAATCCCGGTCCTGACGCGCGACCAGCAGCACTGGCAGGCGTGGCCGGCCTGGGAGAAGAACGGGCGTGGCTTGGTCACCGCCATCCGCTTCACCGAGGATTTCGAGGGTGAACTCAACGACGGCAAGTATGCCAAGATTACGATCGGGCATACCGCCGATGCGTCCCTCGATCCGGTGGCTGATCTGACTCCGGCGTGGTGGGATCAGTCGGAAGGCGAATGGAACAACCGCTGGGATATCGTGGTCTGCAGCGAAGCGTCGCAGGGCGAAGTGCCCATCACGGCGACCCGCGCGACCTTCTGCGTCGAAGACCTCAACGGCATCTACGCG